>NZ_CP110112.1:0-25000 GCF_025960285.1 Sphingomonas sp. R1
ATGCATTCAGACATTGATCGGATCAGCGAGCTTGCCGACGCAGGCGAACGCATGATCGAAAGACTGCGCCGAAAGGCGTTTCTACCGGAAAGCCGTAAGGGGCTCCATGTGCGTTTCGGCATTGCCGAAGCAGCACAACTGCTCGGCTGCTCCACCAATCGCATCCGCATGGCCGAAGACGATGGCCGGCTTCCCCCTCCCCCGCCGAGCGAGAATGGACGCCGGCCCGGCTATACGGTGGAGGAACTGCTCAACATGCGCCGCGTGCTCGGCGCGTCTCCTGCCCGTGCGCCATTGGACGTGCCGGCGATCATCGCCGTGCAGAACTTCAAGGGCGGCGTCGGCAAATCCACCGTCACCACCCACCTCGCGCATTATTTCGCGGTGCAGGGCTACCGCGTGCTGGTGGTCGACTGCGACAGCCAGGCGACCACGACGACGCTGTTCGGCTTCAACCCGCATTTCAACATCACGCGGGAAGAGACGCTCTACCCCTATCTTTCGATCGACCCCACCCAGGCCGACCTGCTCTATGCGGTGAAGAAGACGCCGTGGCCCAATGTCGATCTGATTCCGTCGAACCTCGAGCTGTTCGACGTGGAATATGAGCTGGCCGCCGCCGGCGCCGATGGCGGCTCGATCCTCGCCACCCGCTTCCGCAAGCTCAAGGCCGGCCTGTCGGATCTGGCGCGCGATTATGACGTGGTGATCCTCGATCCCCCGCCCGCGCTCGGCACGATCAGCCTGGCGGTGATGCAGGCGGCCAACGCGCTGCTGGTGCCGCTGGCGGCGACGACGCCGGACTTCTGCTCCACCGTCCAGTTCCTGTCGATGATGGACCAGGTGCTGCACCAGCTGACCGAGGCCGGCATCGAGGTGCAATATGATTTCGTCCGGCTGATCTGCTCGAAGTTCGACGGCAACGATCCCAGCCATGCGATGGTGCGCCAGATCATGGAACAGGCCTTCGGCCCTGCCCTGTTGCCGGTGCCGATCCTGGAATCCGCCGAGATCAGCCATGCGGCGATGCGGATGATGACGATCTACGAGCTGGATCGCCCGATCGGCACCGCGCGCACCCACAAGCGCTGCAAGGCCAATCTCGACGAGGCGCTCGGCCAGGTCGAGGCACTGGTCCGCCGCAACTGGGGCCGGGTGGCACCGGCAAGCGAAGAGGAAGTCGTCAATGAAGCGGCCTGATCGCGCCGCAGCCGGGCAGAAGGGCTGAACCGTGGCACGTACCCAGAAAGACTATCTCGCCGATCTGCTCGCGGAAGAGGCCGCGGCGGAAGCGGCGCAGCCCGCGGCCGAAGCTGCTCCCCGCCCCGCCCCCGCTGCAGAGCCGGAGCTGCCCGCACGCCTCACCCGCACCCGCGGCACGACCCTGCTCGGCCGCGAATCGGCGCTGGCCCGCGTCGCCTCGGGCGAGGTGCGCCAGGTCACCCAGCTGCTGCTCGATCCCGCCAAGGTCCGCATCTGGCCGGGCAACGCCCGCGTCTATGCGCACCTCACCGAGGAGAATGTTCGGGAGCTGATCGACTCGATCGTCGCGGAGAACGGCCAGAAGGTGCCGGCCGTCGTCCGCCGGATCGAAGGCGACCCCGAGCATGACTATGAGGTCATCGCCGGTACGCGGCGGCATTTTGCGATCTCTTGGCTGCGCGCCAACAGCTATCCCGACATGCAGTTCGTGGCACAGGTCGCCCAGCTGGACGACGAGGCCGCATTCCGTCTCGCCGACCTGGAGAACCGCGCCCGCAAGGACGTGTCGGATCTCGAGCGGGCGCGCAACTATGCCGAGGCGCTCAGGGCACATTACGGCAACCATCTGACGCGCATGGCGGAGCGGCTGAAGCTCTCCAAGGGCTGGCTGTCGAAGATGATCAAGGTAGCAGGCATTCCGGACGCGGTGATCGCCGCCTTCGCCTCGCCCGCCGACGTGCAGCTGAAACCCGCCTACCCGCTCGCCCAGGCACTGGACGACAAGAATGCGGCCAAGGCCATTCACGCCGAGGCGCGGCTGCTGGCCAGGCTGCAGGCAGAGCGGCGCGGGTCCGGACAGGCCGGCATGCCGGCCAGCGACGTGCTTCGCCGGCTGCTGGCCGCGCCGATCGGGCCGGCCACGCCGGAGCCGCTTTTCTCCTGGACCGCCCCCAGCGGGCGCACCGCGCTGAGCGTGCTCTCGGTCAATCGCCAGGGCGTTACCGTGCGGCTCCACGCCGGCGCGGGTGCGGGTCCCGATGCACTCGCCGATGCACTGCGGGAGGCGCTCGAGCAGCTGGACCGCGAAGGCCGCGGGCTTCAGCGCTGATGCGGTTTCCCCGGGGAAACGATCGCGACTGGCCCGCGCGTTTCCCCGGGGAAACATCTCCTACCACCGCGCCGCCCTGGCCCAGCCCCCCGCTGATCGGTCGGGGCTCTGCACGGCCGCGCGCTCTTGACCAATCCCGTTTCCCCAGGGAAACGCCCTCCCCCGCCCGCCAAGCCGAGGCCGCATGACCCAAGCCGACCGCAAGTCGATCCCCGACCAGTTCGACCTGTTCCTCCCCTATCTCGCCGACATGCCGCTGCGCGACCAGCGCGAGATGATGGAACGCCCCTTCTTCAGCCTCGCCAAGACCAAGCGGGCAAAGCCGATCGACTATCGCAGTCCGGACGGGAAGCTGTGGGTCCATGTCTCGGCCAATCCCGATTACGGCATGGCGACGATCTGGGATGCCGATATCCTGATCTACTGCGCGAGCGTGCTGGCCGACATGGCCCGCCGCGGTCGCAACGACATCCCGCGCAAGCTTCACCTGATGCCCTATGACCTGCTCCGCGCGATCGGCCGACCGACCACGGGCCGCGCCTATGAGCTGCTCGGGCAGGCGCTCGACCGGCTGGTCGCGACGACGATCAAGACCAACATCCGTGCCGAGAACCGTCGCGAGGCGACCTTCAGCTGGCTCGATGGCTGGACCCAGCTGGTCGACGAGCGGACCGAGCGCTCACGAGGCATGACGATCGAGCTGTCCAGCTGGTTCTATGAAGGCGTGTTGATGAACGGGGGCGTCCTATCGATCGACCGCGCCTATTTCGATCTGACCGGCGGCCGCGAGCGCTGGCTCTACAAGGTCGCGCGCAAGCATGCCGGCGGGGCAGGGGAGGCCGGCTTCGCCATCTCCATGCCGACCCTGTTCGAGAAATCGGGTGCCGAGGGTCAGTATCGCCGCTTCAAGTTCGAGATCGCCAAGATTGCCGAGCGCGACGAACTGCCGGGCTATACCCTTGCGCTGGAGACGCCGGCGGGCAAGCGCGAGCCGAGCTTGCGGATGCGACGCCGTGCCGACGGCGAGGCTCCCACGAAGACCGTCGGTGCACCGCCGTTGCCGGCGCTCGGGCCGACACCTGCCCCGCCGCCTCCCGCTGCGGCGAGCCCCGAAGAGGCGCCGATCGGTCCGGAAGCACGCGCGGCCATCCGCCGCTCGCTGACCAGTCTCGCCACGCGCGCCACCAGCGGCATGATCACCGATGCGACGCTGCAGGTGCTCCGGCAGGAATGCCCAGGCTGGGACTATCAGGAACTCCACCGCCAGTTCCGCGACTGGGTGGAAGCCGATCCGGCCCGGACACCTGCCAACTACCAGAACGCCTTTATCGGCTTCGTCCGGCAATGGCACGGTCGCAACAAGCATCAGCTGCGCTGAGCGACATTCCGTTCCCGAAGTGTCGGGCGGCCGTGGCGGCGTCATCGGCGTGACCGGACAATGCCCGCGAGTTTGAACCTCTTCCGGCGTCAGGGGTGCGCAAATGATTCAAGTTCCGCGGGTCCGTCGCACAACCATGCCGTTTTATCGCGGTGCTGCTCCGCCTTTCGACCTTTCGGGAACCGTCTTCGACCCTATGGGAACGTCCTCTCGACCTTTCGGGAACGCGGCGCTCGATCCTTCGGGAACGGCGCCTCGACACAACAGGAACGCGTCCCTGCGCCCGACTCGCGGAAATCCGCGATCTCCGTTCCCGAGCGCGCACCCTTAACTCTGTAACGATTCAAGAAACTGTCTAACGTCCTGCGAGACTTTTCATATTTGAGGAAAGGGAGAAGATGCCCGGATCCGACGATCGCCTGCTATCCCGAACTCGCCTGATGCGTCGGACGGTGCTGGGGGCAGCGCTCCTCCTCCCGGCGATCGCGCGTGCCCGTCCGGACGCCACGCTTCTGCACGCCGACGATTTCGATCATGGGCTCGCGAACTGGCACGTGGAATGTGAGCGACCGGGCCGCATCGAGACCCGGGGCGGGGCGCTGGACATCGACGTACCCGCGGGCGTCACCTTGTGGTTTCGCCACGCCCTCGCCGGACCGCTGGCCATCGACTACTCGGTCTTGCCCGTCGCCAAGGGCGGCCCGAACGACCGCGTCAGCGACGTGAACTGCTTCTGGATGGCGCGGGACCCGCGGGCGCAGACCGGAAACGTGCTCGATCGGCCTCGCAACGGCGCATTCGAAGACTATGACGACTTGCAGACCTATTATGCGGGGATCGGCGGCAACGGGAACACCACCAGCCGGTTCCGCCGCTATGTCGGCGAACGCGGCAACCGGCCGCTGCTTCCCCAGCATGACCTCCGCACGCCCGATACGCTGCTGCAGCCCAATCGGCCGATCCACGTTCGGTTGATCGCCAATGGCCGCCACATCGCCCTATTGCGCGACGATGTGCCGCTCTTCTCGCTGGAGGATCCCGCGCCGTATCGTTCCGGCCATTTCGGCCTTCGCACGACCCAGAGCCACCTGCAGGTGCGCGCATTACGCATCTGGAAGCTTGACGCCGCATGATCCACATTGTGCGCGCGATATTCACATAGTAGAACGGCTCTTGCCGGGTATCGCCGGCAGGAGAGGACAGATGCACACTCCCATTGGCCGCCGCGCCGTGTTGCAGGCGGCCGCCGCCGGACCGTTGCTCGCCGCCGCCCCGGCGCCCTCTGCCGCAGCGCCGCGCAACCTCCATGCCGATGCGGCATGGCTGGATGGGGAACCGCCCGCGGGCGCCGTCGAGGGTAGCTGCTGGGGCGTGGCCTGGCCAAGGGGTGTGCTCCGCGAGACGACGCCGCTGACCGCCGTCACGGACAGCGGCGCCGCGATCGTGGTGCAGAGCTGGACCCTTGCCCGCTGGCCGGACGGATCGCGCAAATGGACCGGCCACGCGCTGGCGGGCGCCCTCGCAGCACCCACCCGCGTCCGTATCCAGCCGGGCCGCCCCCAGCTGCCCGATGTGCCGATCCGCGTGCGGCAGAGCGACGATGCCGTGGAAATCGAGAACGGGCCATTGCGCTGGCGCATCGCGCGTAGCGGCACGGCGCTGCTGGCGGCGACAGGGGAGGGGGGAACGGCATTGGTCGGTCCGGTCGAGCTGGTCGCCGAGCTGCGGACCGGCGCGCCGGATGGCCCCCGCCAGGCGCTTCATGGCCATATCGACGGCATAATCGTCGAGCAGCAGGGGCCCGTCCGCGCGGTCGTTCGCATTGACGGGCGCCACATCGCCGACGGCGAGGCGGGTTTGCCGTTCACGATACGGGTGGAATGCTTTGCCGGATCGCAAGGGGTGCGCATCGTTCACAGCTTCATCCACGATCTCGATCCCGACACGCAGTTCCTTTCCGCAATCGGGCTGCGCGCGGCGGTGCCGATGCGCGGGGCGGCCCACGACCGGCACGTCCGCCTGGCGACGGGGGCGGATACGATGTTCGCAGAAGCGGTGCGCCCGCTCACCGGGCTGCGCCGCGATCCGGGGCGTGCCTTCCGCACCGCGCAGGTCGAGGGGAGGGCGGTCCCGCCGGTCGCGCAGATGCGGGCGCCCGTCGCGGCGTTGCTCGATCGGATTCCCGCCTGGGACGCGTTCAGCCTGCGCCAGTGCTCGGCCAACGGGTTCACGCTGGCCAAGCGCACCGCTGCAGACATGGCGTGGGTGGATGCGGGGGAGGGACGGCGCGCGCCCGGACTTGCCTATGTCGGCACGCCACAGGGCGGCGCCGCGATTGCCGCCCGCTGGTTCTGGCAGCGCCATCCGAGCGAATTGGCGATCGAGGACGCCACGCGGGACGCTGCCCGGCTCACCGCATGGCTATGGTCGCCCAACGCTCCGCCGATGGACCTGCGGCGCTATCACGGCGCGATGGGCATGGAGTCCCATGCGGCGCAGAACCAGGGCCTGGATATCACCTATGAGGATTACGAGCCGGGCTGGGACTCACCAAAAGGGATCGCACGCACCAGCGAGCTGATGCTGTGGGCGTTCCCCGCCACGCCGCCCACGGCGCGGCTGCAGGCCCTCGCCAACGCCACGGCCGAACCGCCCCGCCTGATGGCCGATCCGGCCCAGCTCCATGCCGCCGGGATCTTCGGCGACTGGGGATTGCCCGATCGCTCGACCCCGGTGCGCGTCGCGATCGAGGACCAGCTCGAGCGGCTGATCGATTTCTACGCGGGCGAGGTCGACCGGCGCGGCTGGTACGGCTTCTGGAACCACGGCGACGTGATGCACAGCTACGATGCCGATCGGCATCAATGGCGCTACGACATCGGCGGCTTCGCTTGGGCGAACAGCGAGCTCTCGCCCGATCTGTGGCTCTGGTACAGCGCGCTGCGCAGTCGCAGCCCCCAGGCCTTCCGGCTCGCCGAGGCGATGACGCGCCACACCAGCGAGGTCGACGTCTATCATCTCGGCCGCTTCGCCGGGCTCGGCACGCGGCACGGCGTGCAGCATTGGAGCGACAGCTCGAAGCAGCCGCGCGTCTCCAACGCCAACTATCGACGGATCTTCCATTATCTGACCGCCGACGAGCGCACCGGCGACCTGATGCGGGCGCTTGCCAGCTCGCACGAAGCGCTGCGCACCGTCGAGATCGGCCGCAAGGTGCCCGGCGCGGTGCGCGAGACGCTGCCCGCAGGCGTGATCGAGATGACCTTCGGCACGACCTGGGCGGTGCTGGCCGGTGCCTGGCTCACCGAATGGGAGCGGACCGGCGATGCACGATGGCGGGACCGCATCGTAGCCGGCATGGACAGCATTGGCCGCCTGCCGCGCGGCTGGCTCACCGGCAGCGCGCCCTATGATCTGGCGAGCGGGCGCTTCCTGGACCGGGGGGCGAAGATCCAGCTCTCGCATCTCAACGCGGTGTTCGGCGCGGTGGAGATCAATGCCGAGCTGCTGCGCCTGCTGGACGTGCCGCGCTACCGCGCCGCCTGGCTCGACTATTGCCGCTGGTACAATGCACCCAAGCCGGAATGGCTGGCGAAATGGGGCGAACCCTTCGGACCGCGCAACCTGCGCGAGGCACATTCGCGGCTGACCGCGACCGCGGCGCATGCCGCAGGCGATGCGGCGCTTGCCGCGCGCGCCGCGGCGGAGTTCCTGTCCGGCGATGCGGGACTTGGCCTCAGCCTGGCGGATCCACGCCGAGCGCTACCCGGCGGCGGGGTGGAATGGCCCGGCATTTCGACCAACGCGGCCTCGCAATGGGGGCTGGCGGCGATTCAGAACCTCGCGCTGATCCCGGCGGCGCTGGACCATGGACCGTTGCGTACCCCGGCGACTGGGAATGATGCGACAGCGTAACAATGCCGTTCTACGTCAAAGACATATGTTAACCGATAGGCGATAGACCCCGGCGACAGACGACGAGGTATCATGTTCGCTATCGCCTATTGCATTGCCGGGGAACACGATCTCCGGCTCGTCGCGCTGGCCGGGGCCATGTGCCTGTTGACCAGCCTCAGCGCCGTGCTGATGCTGCGCCAGGGAGCCCGCGCGCCGCGCAATGCCGCCGGCTGGAAGACCGCCGGCGCACTCGCCACGGCCTTCGGGATCTGGGCGACCCACTTCATCGCGATGCTGGGCTATGATCCCGGCTTCCAGTTCGGCTTTGCCATCGGCCTGTCGGCGTCGTCGCTGCTGATCGTGACCGGCACCACCCTGGCAGCCTTCCAGATGACAACGCGGCGCAGCAGCGCGGCCCGGCTGACAGCAGCGGGGCTGATCGCGATAACCGGCATCGGCGCGATGCATTATGTGGGCATGGCCGCGATCGACATGCCCGCGCATATCCGCTGGCATGCCGGCTATGTCGTCCTGTCGATCCTGTTCGGGGCGGTGCTGTTCGTGCCGGCGCTGTTCCTGGCGGTCCGGCGATCGACGGTGGGGACGGGCGTGGCCGCCGCGTTGCTGATGACGCTGGCGGTGGTCAGCCTGCATTTCACCGGCATGACCGCGATCCAGCTGGTCCCCTGGGCGCGGGAGGGGACGGGTTCGATCCTGTCGCCGCGCTCGATGTCGATCCTGCTCGCGGTGATCACCGTGGCGCTGCTGGCGGTCTGTCTGGGCAGCACGTTCATCGCGCGGCGCACGCGCGCGGCGATCGCCGCAAGTGAGCGGCAGTTCAGCATCCTCGCCAGGGGAATTTCGGACTGCGCGCTGTACATGCTGGACGCGCAGGGCCGGGTGGCCAACTGGAACACCGGTGCCGCGCGACTGAAGGGCTATACCGAGGCGGAAGTGGTGGGCAGCCCTCTCGCGCGCTTCTACACCCCGGAGGAGCGTGCGCGCGGGGCGGCGGAGGCGGCACTCGCCACGGCGGCGACCCAGGGCAAGTTCAACGGCGAGGGCTGGCGTCTGCGCAAGGACGGCTCGCGCTTCTGGGCACATGTCACGATCGAGCGGATGCTCGACGAGGACGGCCGCCTGCTCGGCTTCGCCAAGATCACCCGCGACATGACACAGGCGAAGCTCGATCAGGACCGCATCGCCGAGGCGCAGCGCCACCGCGACGCGGCGCTGGAGAACATGCACCAGGGACTGTGCCTGTTCGATGCCGAGGAACGGCTGATCCTGCACAATGAGCGCTTCCTGAAGCTGTGGCGGCTGCCCGCCGGCAGCTGTCCGCCGGGATCGACGCTCACCGAGGTGGTCCGGCAGTCGCTGGAAGCCCGGACCGGTACGGCGGTATCGGCCGATCGGGTGGAGGAGGCGAGAAACCGGCTGCTCGCAACCCTGGCGCCGGGCAAGGATCCGCGCATCGTCGCGGAATACGGGAATGACTTCGTCCTCTCGATCGACAGCCGCCGGCTTCCCGACGGCGGCTGGGTGACCACGTGCGAGGATATCAGCGAGCGGCGCCGATCCGAGGCGCGGATCGCGCACATGGCGCTGCACGACGCGCTCACCGGCCTTCCCAACCGCGTGCAGTTCCATAGCTGGCTCGATGGCGAAATCGCTCGAGCGGAAGGAAGCGACAGTCGTCTGGCCGTGGTCGCGATCGATCTGGATCGCTTCAAGGAGATCAACGACTCGCTCGGCCATGCCGAGGGCGATCGGGTACTGCGCGATATCGGTGCCGCGCTGCAGGCGACGCTGCAGGAGCAGGAGATCGCGGCGCGAATGGGTGGCGACGAATTTGTCGTCGCCAAGCGCTACGAGCATCCGGCCGAGCTTGAGGGGCTGGTGGCGCGGCTGGAGGCCTGCCTGTTCAGCGGGTTCGCCGCACAGGGATCGCTGTCGGTCGGGGCGAGCATGGGCGTCGCGGTGTTTCCTAGCGATGCGGGCGATCGCGAGACGTTGCTCAACAATGCCGACCTCGCCCTGTACCGCGCCAAGGGCGATTTCGCCGAGCGGATCTGCTATTACGAACATGGCATGGACGAGCAGGCCCGGCACCGCCGTGTGATCGCCAACGACCTGCGCCATGCCGCCGCGCGCGGCGAGCTTCGGCTGCTCTACCAGCCCCAGCGCTCGCTCCAGTCGGACCAGCTGGTCGGCTATGAGGCGCTGCTGCGCTGGGCGCATCCCAAGCTGGGCGGCATTCCGCCGATGG
This sequence comes from Sphingomonas sp. R1, assembly GCF_025960285.1. GTDB lineage: Bacteria > Pseudomonadota > Alphaproteobacteria > Sphingomonadales > Sphingomonadaceae > Sphingomonas. The sequence goes on from NZ_CP110112.1 coordinate 9,856, forward strand.
ACTTCATTCCGATCGCGGAGGAAACCGGGGAGATCATCCGGCTCGGCGAGTGGGTGCTCCGCACCGCCTGCGCCGAAGCGGCGGCATGGCCCAACGCGCACAAGATCGCGGTCAACCTCTCGCCGGTGCAGTTGCTCAAGCCCGATCTGCCCGAGGTGATCACCTCCATCCTGGTGGAAACCGGCCTTGCGCCGACGCGGCTGGAACTGGAGATCACCGAAACCGCGCTGATCGCCGACAAGACCCGTGCGCTGCACAGCCTGCGCCGGATCAAGGCGCTCGGCGTGCGGGTGGCGATGGACGATTTCGGCACCGGCTATTCGTCGCTCGACACGCTTCATTCCTTCCCGTTCGACAAGATCAAGATCGACAAGTCGTTTCTCGCCGACTCCGAGCGCAGCGAACAGGCGCGCGCCATTATCCGTGCGATCCTGGCGCTCGGGCGCAGCCTGTCGATCCCGGTGCTGGCGGAGGGACTGGAAACCGATGCGCAGCGCGAATTGCTGCTGCGGGAGGGCTGTGAAGAGGCACAAGGCTATCTGTTCGGGCGGCCCGCCGCGATCGAGGCGGAAACCGCGGTTCAGGCGCTTGGCTGAGCCCGCACGCCGGCCACCGGATTGTTGCCCCAGAGCTGGGCGTAGCGCCAGCCGGAGAGATCCTCCACCACCGCCTGCGCCTCGACAGACGCGGGTGCGCGTTCGCCGCGCTTGAAGCGGTCGATCTCGGCCATCAGCACGTCATGGGTCGCGGCGTTGAGCCGGAAGCGGGTGGAGACGAGCATGCCCGCGATCAGCACGCCCACCGTGCCGATGCCGAGCACCAGCGCGATGGTGTGGATCGCCTCCGGGCGCTGCACCGCCGCGCCTTTCGTGAAGCCGCCCGCGCTCATGATCGCACCGACGCCGGCGACCGCGGCGGCCTGGGTCAGCTTGCGCACGAAGGTCATCACGCCGGCGAACGCACCTTCGCGGCGCCGTCCGGTGACGATCTCGTCGACATCGGCCATGTAGTTGTAGGTCGCCCAGGGGATGTAGTTGAGCGCGCCGCGGCCGAGGCCGGCCAGCGCGATCGGCAGCCAAAGCCAGGCGCTGCCGGCGCGCACGCCCGTGCCCCACTGGCCGAGCAGCACCAGCACGCCCGCCGCGAAGCTCAGCGCCGCCAGCTGGTAGGCGCGAGCAGGGGAGCTGCGCAGCGCCAGGTTGATCGCCAGCATCACCGCGACGAACTGGACGATGTACATCGTGCCGAGCAGCGTCGAGGCGGTCGTGATCGTCCCCGCCAGCGCGAAGACGACGAAGAAGGTGAAGGCGGCGTTGAACACGTCCTGGCTGATATAGCCGCCCAGATACATGCCGAGGTGCAGCCGGAAGGCGCGGATGCGGAAGGTGCTGAACAGATTGGTGTAGAGCCCGCGGATCGCCGCGCCAACGGTAGGGCGGGGGGCGCCTTCGGGGCGCAGTGCCGCGACTTCCGCCGCCGGCCGCTCCCAGCTGAACCGGTAGAGCAGCCCCGCCGTCACCATGAACAGCGCGGAGAACAGGATGCCCATGTAGAGGAAGGTCAGCGGGCTGTCCTTGCCCAGCGCTCCGATCAGCATGCCCGGCAGGAAGCCCGCGAGGATCGCGCTTGCCTGTGCGAACAGGATGCGGACGCCGGCGAACTTGGCCTTGGTGCGATAGTCCCGTCCCATCTCGGCGGCGAGCGTCTCGTACGGGATGATCTCCATCGCGTAGACCAGCTCGAACAGCACATAGGTAACGAGATAATACCAGAAGCTCTGCCCCGCGACCCACATGATCGCGAAGGAGGGAAGGAGGGGGATCGCCGCGAGGATGAAGAACCGTCGCCGCCCGAAGCGCCGCCCGAGCGGTGTGTCGCCCATCGCGTCGGACAGATGCCCGATCACCGGCGAGGCGATCGCGTCGAGCACGCGGGCGACGGTGAAGATCAGCGCCGCTTCCCATGCCTCCAGCCCGCAGAACTGGGTATAGAAGATCAGCACCCAGCCCGAGATCACCGCCATCGAGCCGGCGCCCAGCACGTCGTTCGAGCCATAAGCGAGATAGTTGAACCACCGGACGGGGCGGGCGGCGGGGGCGGGTTGGGCCATCTGCTCTCCTGGACCCGGCTTGGCGCGACGAACCGCACCTGCCGGCTTCTTTACTCCATATTCTGAACTGCTATCATACTATGTGAAACAACATCAAGCGGCTTGGGAGAGCGATATGGCATGGTTCGGGCAGCGCGCGCGAGGGCTGGCGCTGGTCATGGCGCTGCTGTTCTCGGCCGGAACGGCCGCGGCGCAGCCTGCCGCCGAATGGATCGACAAGACCACCGGCCACCGCGTCGTTCGGATCAGCCGCGAGGCCGGCACGGTCAGCCTCTATTTCACCCAGAACGGTTTCCTGCCCCAGGGCGACAGAATGGCGGTGACCACGCAGCAGGGGATCGCGCTGGTCGATCTCAAGACGTGGCAGATGCGGCCGCTGGTGACAAAGCCCGGTGCGGTGCTGCTCTTTACCGGCCGCAAAAGCCGCAATGTCTATTTCGCCGAGCGCGGGCGCGACGATGCCGGCGGACCGTTCGGCGTGTTCGTCGCCGATGCCGATACCGGCGCGGTGCGCCGGGTGGCGACCGTGCCCGGCGGCTGGATCGGCTCGATCAATGCGGACGAGACGCTGCTGCTCGGCCAGGTCGCCAGGGCCATCGTGCCGCTGAAACCCGATGGCACGCTCGCCCGCGCCGGGGGCGAGGTGAACACGCCGGGCATGAACGACTATCGCGCGAACGGGCCCGACGGGAAGCCGCTGCCCTATGCCGAGGCGAAGGAGGTCCATATGAACCGCCGCCTCGACGCCAGGGTGCCGATGGAGATCTTCACGATCGACCTGCGCACCGGCGCGCGGCGGGTGGTCACCGCGTCCACCGACTGGCTGAACCATGTCCAGTTCTCGCCCACCGATCCGCAGCAGATCCTCTATTGCCATGAGGGGCCGTGGCACCGGGTCGACCGGCTCTGGGCGATCCGCGCGGACGGGTCGGCCAAGCGCCGCCTCCACACCCGCACGATGAACATGGAGATTGCCGGCCACGAGTTCTTCTCGCCCGACGGCAAGTGGGTCTGGTACGATCTCCAGACGCCGCGCGGGCAGGTGTTCTGGCTGGCGGGCGTCGAACTCGCGACGGGCAAGCGCCGCTGGTACCATGTCGAGCGCAACCTGTGGTCGGTCCACTATAACCAGGCACCCGATGCCAGCCGCTTCTCCGGCGACGGCGGTGATCCGGAAATGGTCGCCCACGCGCCGGACGGGAAATATCTCTACCTGTTCACCCCCAACGCGATCGGCGACGTCGCGGGCATCCATGCCGACAATGCCGGCGCACTGATCGCGCCGGGCACGCTGGACGCCGAGAGGCTGGTCGACATGCGCGCGCAGGACTATCGGCTGGAACCCAACATGATCTTCACGCCCGACGGCAGGTGGATCCTGTTCCGCGGCAATTTCGAGGGTGCCGCGCACCTCTACGCGGTCGAAGTCGCCAAGGCGGCGGCGCAGCAACGATAATTTACATCAAGCTGCAGCAACCAGTTGAGGCAAAAGGCATTATGCTTGCATGCCCGCCTATTGCTTCCGCCTCTGTACCCCGGATCATCATCCCCACCCGACGGAGCAGCGCGAGCTTCCCGACCTTCGCCAGGCGCTGATCGCGGGGCACGGCCTTGCCCGCAAGCTGCTGCGCCACCGCGGCAACCGCAGCCCGCTGCACGGCAGCCTCGATATCGAGGACGAGCGCAACCAACCGGTCGCGCGCATCCTGCTCGCGGATCTGGCGCGCCAGCTTTCCTGAGCGCTTGCGGTCGGCGGGGCGGCCGTGTTCAAGTGCCGCGGAACCACCGAGGATCGCCGCTTTGACCACGCTCTTCCGCCGTGCCCTGCTCGCCGCCGCCCTTGCCGCGCCGCTGGTGGCGGCCCCCGCCACCGCACAGCGCCTGTCGGCGGCGGAGGCGGCGATGAGTCGCAGCGTCGATGCCGACCAGGACCGTTCGGTCGCGCTGCTCGAGACGCTGGTGAACCAGAACAGCGGAACGCTGAACCTCGACGGCGTCACCAAGGTCGGTGCGATGATGCGCGCGGAGCTGGAGCCGCTGGGCTTCACCGTCGCCTGGAAGCCGATGGACGCGGTGCAGCGCGCCGGGCACCTGATCGCGGTCCATCGCGGCAAGGCGGGCACCAAGACCCTGCTGCTGATCGGGCATCTCGACACCGTGTTCGAGCCCAACTCGCCCTTCCAGACATTCGTCCGCAAGGGCGATCTGGCGGAGGGGCCGGGGGCAGGGGACGACAAGGGCGGGATGGTGGTGATCGTCGCCGCGCTGCGCGCGATGCAGGCGGCGGGGACGCTGAAGAACGCCAATATCGAGGTCCACCTGACCGGCGACGAGGAAAAGTCGGGCAGCCCGCACCGCATCGCCCGCGCCGACCTGATCGCGGCGGGCAAGCGTGCCGATGTCGCGCTCGACTTCGAGGGGCTGGTGATCGACGGCGGGCGCGACATGGGCTCGATCGCGCGGCGCTCGGCGATCGACTGGCGGATCACCGCCACCGGCAGGACCGGGCACAGCTCGGGCATCTTCACCGCCGAGATGGGCGACGGCGCGGTCTACGAGCTCGCGCGCATCCTCGCCGCCTTCCGCACGGAGCTGCCCGAGCCCAACCTCACCTTCAACACCGGCGTGATCGCGGGCGGCGCACGCGCGAGCATCGACGAGGGTGGTAGCGCGGTGGCAGCGGGCAAGACCAACATCATTCCGGCGACCGCCATCGCCATCGGCGACATCCGCACGCTGACGCCGGAGCAGACCGCGCGGGTGAAGGCGAAGATGGAGGCGATCGTCGCCGCCCATGCGCCGGGGACCGATGCCAAGATCGAGTTCGGTGAAGGCTATCCGCCGATGGCACCGACCAATGGCAATCGGGCGCTGCTGGCGAAGCTCAACGGGGTGAACCGCGATCTGGGGCTGGCCGAGATGCCGGCGCTCGATCCGCTCAAGCGCGGGGCCGGGGACGTCTCGTTCGTCGCGGAGGACGTGGACAGCCTGGCGGGCCTCGGGCCCTACAGCACCGGCGATCATGCGCCCGGCGAGACGGTGGACCTGCAGAGCATCCGCCGCCAGGCCAAGCGTGCCGCGATCCTGATGTCGCGATTGAGCGCCGAGCGCAGCACGCGATGAGGCGCTGGCTGCTCCTGCTGTTCGCGCTGGTCGGGCTACTCGCGCCCGCGCTGGGCCGTGCCGATCCCCAGTTCACGCTGCTGGTGATCGCGGCGCCGAGCAAATATCATTACGAGTACATCCCCGTCGCCCGCGAGAGCCTGGAGCGGTTGGGCCGCCTTCACGCCTTTGCGATCGACTGGCGCAAGGACGGCGCGGCACTGGAAGGCGATCTCGGCCGCTATGCCGCGATCCTGATGCTCAACACGCCGGCCGACGAATTCACGCCCACCCAGCGCGCGGGGTTCGAGCGCTACATGGCGGGCGGCGGCAATGCGATGGTCGTCCACCGCGCCGCGATCGTGCCGGCGGGGGCGTGGCCGTGGTACGAGAAGCTGGTCGGCCGCAGCTTCGTCAACCACCCGATGATCCAGACCGGCGTGGTGACCGTGCTCGACAAGGGCTTCCCGGCGACCTTCGGGTTGCCCGAGCATTGGCTGTGGAGCGACGAGTTCTACGTCACCGCCAATCCGTTCGACATCGCGATCCACCGCGTGCTCGGGGTCGACGAGACGAGCTACGATCCCACCAGGATCTGGCCGGGGCAGGTCGGGCACCGGATGGGCAAGGATCACCCCGTGGCCTGGTATCATGCGGTCGGCAAGGGGCGGGTGTTCGTCACCCTGCTCGGCCACGAGGCGGAAATGTACCGCGACGAGCGCTATCTGCAGCACCTGCTCGGCGGCATCACCTGGACGGCGACCGGGCTGGGCATCCGACCTTAGCCGCCGGCCGAGGCCATGCGCGCGGCGCGGCGCGCGGCGAGCACCGCATTGATCCGATCGGTGGAGCGATCCTCGACACACGCCTTGAGCTCGCGGCGGGTGGGAATGCCCGATGCGACGCATTGTTCGGCGACGTCGCACGGAATGGCATCGAGATCCGCCTGACCCGAGCCGCGCAGGATGCGGCAGCGCTGCAGCGTCATGCCGCCGGCGTGCTTGTCCGCCTTGAGATCGACCTTGATCATCCGCAGCTGGCGCGAGACGACGATGATCTCCTCCTCGGCGGCGGAAGGCGCGGCGCTTTGCAGCAGGAGCAGCAAGGGCAGAATCAACATGTCGCCTCTCCTCGGCGTGTATTTTGCCGAAGCGTAGCAGGCGAGACGCGGGTTGCAATGCGAAGCGGAAGATGGGCGAAGCGGAAGGCGGGCGAAGCGGGAAAGGGTGGGGCCGACGCATGCACGCCGGCCCCGGGGGCAACCGCAGTCGAGGATCAGAAGGTCAGCGAGGCGCCGAAGAACAGCGTGCGGCCCATCGGGTCGTACACGCCCGGATAGGTGTTGCCGTTGCCGAAGCTGCTCAGGATCCCGCTGGCGATCACCGGCGGCGACTTGTCGGTAAGGTTGTTGACGCCCATCCGAAGCTGGAGCTGCTTGGTCACCGTCGCGGTCGCGGCGAGGTCGAAATAATTGTACACCGGGATGCGGGCGTTGATCACCGTGGTGTCGCCACCCGAGACCCGGGTCGCATCGTAATAGCGCCAGGACAGCGACAGCGAGGCCTTGTCGCCCGGCGTGTTCCAGGTGAAGCGCGCGACGTGGCGCCAGGCCGGATTGGGCTGGCCGCAGCTATAGCCGTAATAGCCCTTGCAGTCGAAGGTGCCGAGGCCGGGCAGCGGCTCCTCGGTCATCTGCTCGGTCCAGGTGCCGACGACGCTGGCGTCGATCCGGCCCAGCCGGCCGATCGCGAAATTATAGGCGGCCGAGACGTCGATGCCCGAGGTAAGCAGATAGCCGGTGTTGAGCGTGCTGCCGACGATATAGCCGTTGCTGCCGAAGATCGCGCCCGAGCGCGGATCACGCTTGAACAGGCCGCAATAATAGGGGTTGCCGTTCGTCGTGCACTGATCGACGACCAGCGAGGGGTCGATCGAGCCGATATAGCCCTTCACCTTGATGTGATAATAATCGACCGAGAGCGACAGCCGCGGGATCTGGCGCGGGGTGACGACCAGGCCGACCGTGTAGGTATCCGCCACTTCCGGCTTAAGCGCCGGGTTGCCGCCATAGGATTGCGAGCATTGATCGGCCGGGCACTGGATGATGTGGCCATATTGCGCGTCGGTGACGCCGGTCGCCTTGCACGCGGCGAGCGAGGCGGTGGGCGCGGCGCCGGCGCACGGATCGTTGAGCGCGACGTTGCCGATGCCGCGTCCGGTGAACAGTTCCCCGATGGAGGGCGCGCGAATGGCGCGGTTGTAGCTCGCGCGGAAACGGGCGCCCGCGATCGGCGCCCAGGCCAGTTCGGCCTTGTAGGTCCATGCCTTGTAGGTCGAGCGTAGCGCGGTGGAGCGCTGTTCGTTGGTATAGCCCGAATAGCGGATGCCGCCGTTCACCGTCAGCTCCTGCAGGAACGGCACCTTGGCGACCAGCGGCACTTCCAGCTCGGCATAGGCGTCATTGACCGAGATGATGCCGTCCGAGCCGGTCGCGCCGCCCTGCGCGGCAACCGTGTCCACCGTGAAGAGCAAGGTCTCGCGGCGATGCTCGACACCGGCGGCAAGGCCGGCGCCGCGGTCTGCCCAGGGGCTCTGGATCCCGAAGGTGCCGAGGTCGCCGCTCAGCGAGCCGGAGAAGACCTCCAGCGTGTTGCGACCGGCGGTGTTGGACTGGCTGAACAGATACTGCGCCTGGTCCGCGGTGATGCCGTCGGCCTTGAATACGTCGATCGGGGTGCAGGCGGGATCGGTGCCGTCGATCTTGGAGCGGCAGGTGGGCGTGCCGTTCACCGACACCACGTCCAGCGCCCGCTGCGCCTTGATGTTGTCGACATTGTTCAGATAGGTCTCGTCATAGCGCGACAGGGCGTAGAGATAGCCGACATCATAGGTGAAGCCGTGGCCCAGATCGCCCTTCACCCCGGCATTGTAGCGATAATCCTGGTGGCGCAGATCGTCGCGGCGCGAGGAGCCGCTGCTGAGACGATAGCCGATCAACGTGTCGGCGGTAGCCGAGGTACCCGCGGCGGTGCCGCACAGCGCGCTCGCCTGCGCGGCGCTCATCAGCGGGTTGTTGCACGGGATGGTGAAGGTGGTGCCGAGGAACAGCGCCGAGGGGGCGACCTGCGAGAAGGTGTGATCCTTCATCCACATGAAGCTGCCATAGAGCTTCGCGATCGGCGCGATCTCGAACGAGGCGGTGCCGCCGCCGGTATAGCGCTCGTCGGAGCGCTGGATGTAGTTGGTCGGGGCATAGTTGTAGGCATAGGCGGAGGTGTAGGGCAGCCAGGTCTTGGAGCCGTCGCGGTTGTTGGTCAGATAGCCCTGGCCGGCATTGGGGCCGGTCAGCGGCGCGAAGGTGCCGTAGGTGGTGTTGCTGGAGCCGCCGCAGATCAGCGCGGTAGCCCCGTTCGCGTTGAGCGCGCAGGACGAATAGTCGCGCGTCGCCTGCAGCACCGGCTCGGTATGGCGATAGCCGCCATAGACGGTGATGTTGCCGCGGCCCCCGGCGAAATTCTTGCCGACCGCGCCGTTCACGTCCTGCTTGGCACCGTCGAACACGTTGCGGGGCGCCAGTTGATAGCCCTTGGCGGCGACCAGCCCGCGGACATAGCCATTGTCGTTGGTGTGCTGCGCCACGCTGGTCTGGGCGTCGAGCCGGACCCCGTCGAGATGATCGCGCAGGATGAAGTTGACCACGCCCGACATCGCATCCGAGCCATAGACCGCGGAGGCGCCGCCGGTGACCACGTCCACCCGCTCGATCAGCGCGGTGGGCACGAAATTGATGTCGGTCGCCTGGGAGGACAGGATGCGCTGGCCGTTGATCAGCGTCAGCACGCGGTTCGAGCCCAGGCCGCGCAGGTTGATCTGGGCGGAGCCGTCCGAGCCGTTGGAGACATTCTCGTTCGCATCGGGGGTGAATTGCGGCAGCCGGTTGAGCAGCGTCTCGGCATTCACCGCGCCCTGATACTTGATTTCCTGCGCACCGACGCTGGTGAGGGGGCTGTTGCTCTCCAGATCGGGGCGGCGGATGCGCGTGCCGGTGACGGTGATTTCCGCCGAGCTATCCCCGCTGGCCCCCGCGGGGGCAGGGTCCGTCTGCTGGGCGTGCGCGCTCGTGGCGAGCAGCGCGACGGCGATCGCGGTCAGCGCGGACGAGCCTCGGATTGAAATAAAATGTCGCATTGGCGTCCCACCCCTTTTTTTGAGTCGCGCCAATGCAACATGAAAAGCAGCAATACGTCAAATATATTATACGATATCTGATACGAATCCGGCCGGGGGTGTTCCGGGGCGAGCCACGGCCCTTGCCGCCTGCGTGAAAATGCGCAGAAATGCGGCACCCCGCCTTGCACCGTGTCGGGATACGGTATACGAAATGCGCAAGCTTTTGGAGGAACCCATTCCCATGACTGCAGCAAAGACGCTCTGGACCGGCGTCTATCCCGCGGCGACGACGCAGTTCGCCGAGGATCTCTCGATCGATTTCGACGCCACGCAGCGCACCCAGACCGCGCTGGTCGATGACGGCGTCGACGGCCTGATCCTGCTCGGCACCTGCGGCGAGAACAATTCGCTCGAGCCGGACGAGAAGCGCCAGGTGCTCCGCGCCGGCGTGGAAGCGGTGGGCGGCCGGGTACCGCTGGTCGCGGGCGTGTCCGAATTCACCACCGCGCGGGCGATCGACTATGCCCGCGATGCCGAGAAGATCGGCGTCGACGCGCTGATGCTGCTGCCGGCGATGGTCTATGTGCCGACGGCGGAAGAGCTGGAGGCGCATTTCCGCGCGGTGGCCGCGGCGACCGCGCTGCCGATCATGCTCTACAACAATCCGCCGGCCTATCGCGTTTCGATCGGCACCGACACGCTCGACCGGCTGACCGACGTGCACAACATCGTCGCGGTCAAGGAAAGCGCGCCGGACCCGCGCCGCTTCACCGACCTCTTCAACCGCTATGGCGATCGCTACACGCTGATGGCCGGCCTGGACGACGTCGCGCTCGAAGGCCTGTTCCTCGGCGCCTCGGGCTGGGTCTCGGGTCTGACCAGCGCTTTCCCGGAAGAGTCGGTGCGGCTGGTCGCGGCGTTCAACGAGGGCCGGTTCGACGAGGCGCGGGCCATCTACCGCTGGTTCATGCCGCTGCTCCACCTCGATGCGGAACACGACCTCGTCCAGTCGATCAAGCTCGCCGAGCAGATCATGGGCCGGGGCAGCGAGCGCGTCCGCCTGCCGCGCCTGCCGCTGTCGGGTGCGCGCCGGGCGCAGGTGACCGCCTGGGTTGAGGAGGCCGCGGCGACCCGGCCGAGCCGGCGCCAGGCCAAAGCGGCCTGATCGCGCCCATGCGCCACACCTTCTTCTGCATCGACGGCCATACCGCGGGAAACCCGGTGCGGCTGGTGGCGGGCGGCGCGCCGCTGCTGCGCGGTGGCGACATGCTGTCGCGGCGTGCGGATTTTCTCGAGCGGTTCGACTGGATCCGCACCGGGCTGTGCTTCGAGCCGCGCGGGCACGACATGATGTCGGGCGGGTTCCTCTACCCGCCCACCCGCGACGACGCCGATTGCGGCATCCTGTTCATCGAGACCTCGGGCTGCCTGCCGATGTGCGGCCACGGCACGATCGGCATGGTCACCTTCGGGCTCGAACACGGGCTGATCACCCCGCGCACGCCGGGGCAGCTGCGCATCGAGGTGCCGGCGGGCGTGATCGACATCGCCTATGCGATGGACGGCGGCCGGGTGCGCTGGGTGCGTATCCGCAACGTCCCCGCCTATGTTGCCGCGCGCGGGATCGAGATCGAGGTGCCGGGCTTCGGCCCGCTCCGCATCGACGTCTCCTATGGCGGCAACTATTACGCGATCATCGAGCCGCAGGGGCCGTACACCGGGCTGGACGATCTCGGCGCCTCGCGCATCGTCGAGCTCAGCCGCACGATCCGCGATCTGGTGCGCGCGCAGGTGGAGCCGGTCCATCCGCTCGACGATCGCATCCGCGGCGTCAGCCACGTCCTCTGGGCCGACAGGCCGAAAGGGGAGGGGGCCGATGGCCGCAACGCCGTATTCTACGGCGAGCGTGCGATCGATCGCAGCCCGTGCGGCACCGGCACCTCGGCCCGGCTGGCGCATCTCGAGCAGCAGGGTCGGCTGAACGTCGGCGATCGCTTCGTGCATGAAAGCTATATCGGCAGCCGGTTCATCGGCCGGGTCGAGGAAGCGGTGATGGTGGGCGACCGGCCCGGCATCATCCCCTCGATCGAGGGCTCGGCGATCGCCACCGGCTTCAACACCATCTGGATCGACCGCGAGGACCCGTTCTGGGCCGGCTTCTCGGTCGTCTGATCACAAATCTATTGGGGGACGCATGGGGTTTTGGGGACCGATCAAGCCGATCGAGCGCAGCACGGGTTCTAGCGCGCATCGGCTGCGCCCCAGCCTCTCCTGGCCGCATCTGATCGCACTGGGCGTCGGCGCGATCGTCGGCACCGGCATCTACACGCTGACCGGCGTCGGCGCGGAGCGCGCAGGGCCCGCGGTGATTCTCGCCTTCGTCATCGCAGGCGCAGTCTGTGCCTGCGCCGCGCTCGCCTATGCCGAGCTGGCGACGATGATCCCGGCGGCCGGCAGCGCCTATACCTATAGCTATTCGGTGCTCGGCGAGACGATCGCCTGGGTGGTCGGCTGGAGCCTGATCCTCGAATATTCGCTCGCCTGCTCGGCGGTGGCGGTCGGCTGGTCGGGCTATCTGGTCGGTTGGCTGCAATCGGCCGGTGTGCATCTGCCGCCGCTGCTGCTCCAGGGGCCGCATGCCGGCGGCCTGGTCAACCTGCCGGCGGTGCTCGTCTCCTTCGCGATCGCCGGCATGCTGATGCTCGGCACCCGCGAGAGCGCGACGCTCAACATCGTGCTGGTCGTGATCAAGCTCGTCGCGCTCGCCGTGTTCGTGGCACTCGCGCTGCCGGGCTTCGACGCCGCCAATTTCCATCCCTTCATGCCGCACGGCTTCGCCAGCCATGCCGAGGGCAGCGCGACGCGCGGCGTGATGGCCGCCGCCGCGATCGTCTTCTTCGCCTTTTACGGTTTCGATGCGGTTGCGACCTCCGCCGAGGAAGCCAAGAAGCCGGGCCGCGACCTGACCATCGGCATCGTCGGATCGATGGCGCTGTGCACCACCATCTACATCCTGGTTGCGGTCGCCGCGGTGGGGGCGATGTCGTACACCGCGCTCGGCAATTCCCCCGAGCCGCTGGCGCTGGTGCTGCGCACGCTCGGCCACCCTTTCGCCGCCTGGGCGATCGCGGCCGCCGCGCTGGTCGCGCTGCCGTCGGTGATCCTGGTGATGATGTACGGCCAGAGCCGCATCTTCTTCGTGATGGCGCGCGACGGGCTGCTGCCGCGCGCGCTGGCGAAGGTCTCGCCGCGCTCCGGCGCGCCGGTGCTGGTCACCGGCATCACCGGGCTGTTCGTGGCGGCGGTCGCCGGCTTCCTGCGGCTCGACGAGATCGCCGAGCTGGCCAATGCCGGCACGCTGATCGCCTTCATCGCCGTGGGCGCCTGCATGATGCTGCTCCGCCGCCGCGCCCCCGATGCGCCGCGCATCTTCCGCTGCCCGCAGCCCTATCTGGTCGGCACGCTGGCGGTGCTGGGCTGCCTCTACCTGCTCTTCTCGCTGCCCGAAAAGACGCTGGTCCGCTTCCTGATCTGGAACGTAGCGGGCCTTGCCGTCTATTTCCTCTACGGCCGCGCGCGCAGCGTGCTCGCGCGCGGCTGAGGAGTTCAGCCGTTCAGCTGGCGACGCAGATCGGCAAGCGTGCCTTCGATATGCGCGCGGGCGAGATCGCGGGCGCGCGCGCCGTCGCCCTGTTCCCAGGCATGGATCAGGTCGGCATGCTCGAGATGCGCCCGGTCCTCGCGGCCGGCGGGCTCGAGATGCTTGTGGACATAGCGTTCGGACAGGATCTGCAGCCGCTCGACCAGCTGCGTGGTGAGCAGCCGCCCGCCGGGCCGGACCAGCGCCATGTGGAAATCGCGGTTGCGCGCGGCCACCTCGTCGAGATGCTCGCCCGCGGCGATATCGAGCGCCGCCAGTGCCTCGCGCGCCGCGGCACGATCGGCATCGCTTGCGCTCGCCGCGCCGGCCGCCACCGCGTCGGGTTCGATCGCGAGGCGCAGCGCGTAGATTTCCTCGGCCTCGCCCGAGGACATGGCGCGGACGAAATAGCCCCGGTTCGCCTGGCCGATCAGCAGCCCTTCCTGCTCCAGCCGGGCCAGCGCCTCGCGCAGCGGGATCTTGCTCACGCCCAACTGGTTGGCGAGCGCGTCCTGCCGGATCGCCTGATCGACCGGCAGCTTGCCGGAGACGATCTGCTCGCGGACGATCGTGAAGATCTGTTCCGAAAGAGTGCGGACGACGATGCTCATGCGGGCTTTCCTTGAGGCGGGCCAGGGTAGGCAGGCCATGCTTTCCGGGGCGTCGGCAAGCGACATTTCACGCGGAGACCTGAAAATACGGTATACCTGGACCGCAAACTCGGCAAGGCGAAGTTGATGCAGCGCAATATGGTGGTGATCGGTGGCGGGGTGGTGGGCCTGGCGAGCGCGCTTGCCCTGGCCCGTGCCGGCTGGCGCGTCCGGCTGGTCGATGCCGACCCGGATCGGTCCGCCGCCTCCTGGGGCAATGCCGGCCATATCGCGATCGAACAGGTTGCGCCGCTCGCCTCCTGGGCGACGGTGCGCAGCCTGCCGCGCCGGCGCTTCGCGGCGGGAGGCGCGGTGGCGTTGCCGCCCACAGCCTGGCGACACTGGCTGCCCTTCGGGCTGAAACTGCTCGGCGCCGCGCGGCCGCACCGGTTCGCGCGCGGACAGGCGGCCCTGTCCGGACTGCTCGCCGAGGCGATGCCCGCCTGGGGGCGGCTGGCCGCCAGCCTCGATTCAGCGGACCTGCTGCGCGTCCAGGGGCATATCGTTGCCTGGGCCGATGCCGCTTCTGCCGAGGCGGGCAAGCGAGCCTGGGCGACTGCCGACATCGGCACCGCCACGTTCCGCGACGCCACGCCGGCGGAGCTGCTCCAGCTGCCCGGCGCGAAGGCGGCAGGGGCAATCCGCTTCACCAATACCGGGCAGATCGCCGATCTCGGCGCGCTGGACCGGGCGCTGCGGACTGCGCTGGTCGCGGCGGGCGGTACGATCCTGCCCGGCAAGGCTGCCCTGCAGCTGGCGGGCGGCGAGGCGCGGGTGGCGGTCGACGGCGTGTCGCTCGCCGATGCGGACCAGCTGCTGGTCACCGCCGGCGCCGCCTCGGGCCGTCTGCTCGCGCCGCTCGGCCACCGCGTGCCGATCATCGCCGAGCGCGGCTATCATCTCCGCGCTACCGATCACGACTGGCCCGCGGATCTGCCACCCCTGGTGTTCGAGGACCGCGCGATGATCGTCACCCGCTATGCCGGTTGCGTGCAGGCGGCGAGCTTCGTCGAGTTCGCCGATATCGACACCCCGCCCGATCCCGCCAAGTGGGAGCGGCTCGAGGCGCATGTCGCCGCGCTCGGCCTGCCGATGCGGCCGCCCTTCACCCGCTGGATGGGCGCACGGCCGACGCTGCCCGACTATCTCCCGGCGATCGGGCGGAGCACCCGGACCGGCAATCTGCTCTACGCCTTCGGGCACCAGCATCTCGGTCTCACGCTTGCCGCCGTCACCGGCGAAAGCGTGGCGGCGCTCGCAGAGGGCAGGGGCGGCGCGATCGATCTGGCCCCGTTCGGCCTTCACCGTTTCGAAGCATGAGGAAGACAGCATGACCATCGGCGGATCCACCGTGGAACGCGAACTCGCCGCCCTGGCCCCCTGGGCCGAGCGCGCGCCCGCGATCACGCTTGCCGAGCGCCGGCAACGCCTCGCGCGCGTGCGCGCGTACATGGAAGCGATGGGTGCGCAGGC
>NZ_CP110113.1 GCF_025960285.1 Sphingomonas sp. R1
ATGACCAAGACAATCAGCGCTCCCATGCAGGGCCGGCTTTTCGAGCGGTTGGACAGCCCGATGACCGGGAAGGTCCGCGGCGAGCGTAGCGTCATGGATTTCCCACTCTTCGCGCTTTCTAAGAAGCCCCAAATGGAAGAGATCCGATACGAATTCGGCGACGTAAAAATTCAAATAAAACCGAGTTCGATGGGTATTGCGACCATGTGGGATAAGGAGATTTTGATCTACGTATCCTCTGTCATCGCTAACAGGATGCAGGATCTGGGCGAGTCGAGTCGCGAGGTGAAGTTTAATACACACGACTTCTTTCGCGTTACTGGCGTAAGCCGCCCTTCCAAGCGCGATTACGAGCGCTTTTCCGACGCTTTGGCACGTCTTCAGGGCACCCAAATCCAGACGAATATTGAGACCGGAAACCGCGGCACGAGAGGCTATTTCTCCTGGTTTTCGGAGGCACATTCAGAGACTCGTCGCCTACCTGACGGAACGGTTCAGCTCGAGTCCGTGCGGGTGATGATCTGTGACTGGCTGTCTCGAGCCATTACATGCGATAACCGTATGTACAATTATCATTCAGATTACTTCAAATTGGGCTCCATCGAGAGGCGGATCTACGAGCTTGCACACTGCTATAGCGACAGTGGGGATTACGAAGTCCCGCTCGAATATCTTGCGTCGAAGATTGGATCTCAGGCCGGCACGGCGAAGTTCCGCCAGCAGCTGAAGAAGGTCGAAAGCGAGGATCGCCTTCCGGAATATGAGATTGCGATCCACGACATCGTTTCGAACGATAAAGTCGAGGATGCGCGGGGTCGCAAAATCCGGAAGCAGCAGACGATGGTCGTGCTTCGGCGGCGGCAGCAAAAGCGGGTTGTAAGGGAAAGGCTCGCGGCGGCCTGATCGTGCGCTCCCAGAGCCCGACCCGCTCAAAAACTTTGGACACCTGCCTCACGCCGCGAAGGCCGCACATAGGCGGGTCGGACACGGGGAGGGGGAGCGGTACCGAACAGAGCTGACCAGTTATCGATGATCGAACGCACGTAATTTTCGGTCTCGGTAATCCGCGGGACCTTAGTTCTCACACGTCCCGGCCCTGCATTGTACGCCGCAAGAGCGAGGTGCACCTGGCCGTACCGATCTAACTGCTGGCGAAGGTACCGGGCGCCGCCCCGGAGATTTTGCACAACATCGTAACGATTCACACCCAGACTAGCGGCCGTGCCGGGCATAAGCTGGGCGAGGCCGTAGGCATTGGCAGTTGAGACCGCGAGCGGATTATAGCGACTCTCTTGCATTATGACGGCGTCGAAGAGGCCGACCGGGATACCGTGCTCGCACGCGATAGCGCTCATCATGCCGTAATAGGTAGCGCGTCTCACCTCGGCGGCAGAGCCAAGCAATCCCGAGGGAGCGTATGGCACCGGGGCGCATCCAGGGGTGTAGGAGATCGAAGGGAATGCCGCACTCGCGCGCATCCACGCCGGCACCGAGATCGACGAGACCGGCGCGACACGGTGGAAACCTGTCTCAGGCAGTTCAAGCGGCGGCGAAGACAGGCCGCTGAAGCCCTGCACCATCTGAAATTCGACATAGCGGCGACTCAGATCGTGGACCCGGAAGGCAGTCAACAGAGCGTCGGTGACCGCTGGTTGAGCTGCTTCTGGGACGTCGCCCGCGACCGGAGCGCCGCTTTCCGAGGCGGATGGTTGTGCGGCACCCAGGTGGATGAGCTGGACCTCCCGCGTGGGGCGGTTCTGGGCCGCAGCTGACGTTGCGAGGGTCGCGCTGAAGACAGAAGCGAAATAGATCGAGCGGAGCATCAAGGCTCTCCAAGGGCTGTTTCATAAAGTGGAGGGCGAGGGGGGAGAGCTTGTCAAGGGTGCGCAAGGTAGAGACACTCTAATCGACCGCTGATTTGGAAGTCAGAGCGATGTGGCTTATAGACCGCGACACCCCAGGACTTGACCGATCCAGGATCCCACTTCCAACTATCGTGCGGGAGGCGTTGGTCCGCTGGTACGTCGGCGACGGCACCCACCACGACGAAATTGCCGGCATCAACCTGGTGCAGCAGGCGCGCATCGGCATGAAATGGATCGCTTGCGATTGCCTGGGCCGCGAAAAGGCCCCTCCGATCCTGACGCCGGCATACCTGTCCGAGGCAGAAACCTATTATCTGAGGCGCCTTACCCAGCGGCCAGAGCATCGCGAGGACTGCCCGTTCTTCCGCGACCAGGCTACCAACCGGGTAACCGAAGTGCGGTCGAAAGCGACTGCAAATGATGCGCCGGCAGGGTTTTTCTCGGTTCTGAAGCCGGCTCCGGAGAACCTGTCGAAGCGCCCCGAGAGCGATGTCACGGATGATCGCACGCGAAATGCGTCGACGCCGCGCCTAGCGCGGCTGCTCTGGCGGCTAATGGACACGAGCGGGGTGAACGTGATCGCGCCACTTGCGGCCCATGAAGAATGGTCGATCCGCGAGAGCTTCCAAGCAATCGGCCGCGCGGCAGCCCAGATCGAAATCGCTCCCGGTATCGAGCTCGCCAGGGCATTTTGGACGCACCATCGCCCGCTCGAGGCAAAAGCGGTTTACGCCGCCCTCCGACGCCTCAGCCAAGAATGGCCCGCCGAGCATGAGCCCCAGGGCTTTGTTTTACTCTTCTCAAAGGGCCACAAGGCGAACGAGATCTTCCTGGCGAACGGGGAGAGCGTCTTCGTCGCAAACCGGGTGCAATCACCGGCAGTTCGGGGCAACCCGGTCAACGGCCCGTTCCTCACCATGATCGTAGTCGGCAAATATCCCGAAGCGCGGGGATACTCGCCACTCCGCGCCTATGCGCAACCCATCTACAACGGCCGACTGTTCGTGCCCGTGGATTCCCAGCTCGAGCGCGATGCCTTCCGCGACCTGCTTGAGGTGCAGCGCCGACTGCACCGGGAAGATGTCGATGTGGCGATCAGAAAGCCGATTTTTGACAGCCAGACACCGGCGGGAAATTGCCGACCCGACTTCATCCTTGAGGCTCGATCGCGACGGACGGGTGAGATCAAGACGCTAGTTATCGAGGTAATGGGGTTCGAAAACGATACGTATCGAGCGTCAAAGGCGATTACACATCCGCGGATGTCTCACCTCGGCACACTTTGCATACTGTCCGCAAGGGAAATTGAAGAAGGCAAAGGATCCCACAATATTCTACGAGCATTGAACCTGTAGCGAGGCGATAGCCTCATCGCCAAGCCATGGAGGCCGCGAAATAGCCTACAATACCGAGCGTCACCGGCGTCGAAAGCAGATATAGCTTTTGCCACCTCCACCATGCCTTGGGCAGGAAGAGAACCGCTCCCTTCAGCGTCCCCACCTCTGCCCATGCCCGATCCCTCCAAAGACCATGAAGAGTTACGGAGACCGAGAGCGCCATAGCGATCGCGCAGCACAGGCCTGCGGCAAGATAAATCGCTATCCAGTTGCTGATTTCGATCGGGGAAAGCTGGCTCACAGATATCTCGAAAAGTCGGCTCCCTGCTTCAACAGGCGCCTCATGGTCACAGTTCCGAAACTATAATCAAGCGACCTTAGCGCACGGTAAATGCATGAGGCGAAGAGAAGAGGGGGAGAGGGAAGATCGGCTCAGAACGTGGGAACTCGCGCTCGTAGGCCGATCAGGAGCAGCTGTGCCGCTCTCAACCTTACCGAAAGCTTCCAGCAATGGCGAAGATAATCCTGTTCATTCGCGACCCGGGAAGGCCTGATTTCACGGACGTCCATGATAGCCACATGCAGGCGAAGGCCGCGCTTCTCGATCACGTGAAGTCGCGATGGAGCTTCTCGGATCTGGCGATTCCAACTGATTCAGAACGAGCCATCAAGGACTTCTTCGCGCGCTCGGGGGGAAGCTACGTCATCGCCGAAGTGGAAGGCGGAGCGCTCGGCGCATTGAACTTCCCGGGAGAGGCCTGATGACGATCATCGCAAGGCGCCCGAGCCAGGAACTGGTCGACCTGGTGGCTGCACTCGACGGACATTGGGACGGCTACAGAGGCATGTGCCGGTGCCCGGCGCACCAGGACTCCAAGCCAAGCCTTTCGATCCGACAGGGCGATCGCGGCATTCTAGTAAACTGCTTTGCTGGCTGTGCCAGCGAGGACGTGCTCCGAGAACTGGCGAGGGTTCGCGTGACCGGAAGGCACCCGATGCCTGAGGATCGCCCAAGCGGCACAGCCAACGTGGCAAAGATCTGGGAAGAGGCGGGGCCGGTGCGCGGGACGCTCGCAGAGCGCTATCTGTGCCGCCGCGGCCTACCACCGGACCTGAACGACCTGCGCTTCCATCCGCGTTGCCCGCATCATCCGAAGCCGCACACGGTCTACAAGCCGGCGCTGCTGGTGGCGGCCCGCGATGGCAACAACCTGGTCGCCATCCAGCGGATCTTCCTTGATCCGGAGACGGCTTGGTACACCGAGAAGGTAACGCTTGGTCGCTTGGGCGCCGGGGTGTGGCAGGGCGGCGGCTATTCCAGCACAATTGGTCTTGCCGAAGGCATGGAGACGGCAGCGAGCTACTCGGAGCTGAAGGACGTTCCCTGCTGGGCATCTTTCGGCACGCGCCGGTTCGATCTCTGCCGCATCCCGGATAGCGTCACCAAGCTGATCCTCGCCGGCGATCCCGATGGACCTGGTCGCCTCGCGGTCACCAAGGCCATCCAGCGGTACGTAACGGCTCAGCGGATCGTCCTTGTCGACTATTCGCCGAGCGGCGCTTCCGATTGGGCGGCGGTGCTCCAGCGGCAGAAGAGAGGAGAGGGAGGGGAGGGGTGAGGCTGCGCGTGGGCGCGGCCAAGCCAGGAGATCCCCATGCTCGACCTTATCGACCTTGCGACGCGGCCGCCGGCGGATCCAGCCACGGCGATCGCCGAATTGCTGGCAACCGGCGAGAAGATCACGCGAAAGCACCTGAATGCAGCAATGACCGAGGCTCTGGGCGGTACGGATGCCGAAGGGCATTGGTCGCAGCGCGACAGCTTCGAGGCGCTCGAGCGGGCGCTTACCCTTTACCTGCAGGCCAAGCCCTATGGCCTCACCGGCTTCGGCGATGTGGCGCATGCGATCCGGTTGATGGAACGGCTTCCGACGCAGTCCGTGCGCAGCGAAGAGCAGCTGCAATTCCAGCAGTTCTCGACGCCCGCGGACATCGCGGCGATCGCGGTGCTCATGGCGGCGATCGGGCCCGATGACGTCGTGCTCGAGCCGAGCGCCGGCAACGGCCTGTTGGTTGCCCAAGCGCCAGCGTGCGCGGCGCTGCAGCTGAACGAGATCGATGACGTGCGGCGCGCCGGACTGACGCGAGGCTTCGGGGCCGCGACCATAACGGCTGATGACGGTGCCATGCTGGTGACCAAGCATGCTGCGCTGGCGCGGCCATCTGTGGTGCTGATGAACCCGCCCTTCGCACGCAGCTTAGGCCGCGGGGCTGACGACCTGGCTGCCGCTCGCCACCTGATGGCGGCGCTCCGACGGGTTCGCCCGGGGGGCCGCGTGGTGGCGATCATGCCCGATTGGTTCACGAACAGCGCGCGCATGCGGGACGCGTATGCCAAGGTGCTCGCCGGTTCGTCGGTGCGCACCTCACTTCGGTTCGAGAGCTGCTATCGCAAGCACGGCACCGACGTCGCGGTGCGGCTCTACGTCATCGACAAGGTGCCGGAGAAGCTGGAAGCGGTGACCATCCAGCGCGCCAGTGTCGCCGAGTTCCTGGACGTCATTGAGGTGCCCGCGCGCGCGGAGCTGAAGGCAGACAGAATGCCGATCGCCGCCGCGCCAGCGCGGCCGTCACTATTTGGGGCGAGCCGGAGCGCGAGGCCGGCGGCGGAGCGCAGGATTGAAGCGGCGAAATCGCATGCCGTTCTGCCGGTCACCTATGCGAAGCTGGAGGAGCCGGCGCCGCTCGGCGAGCAGGTCGGCATCTACCTGCCGTATCGTCCGAGCCGCATTGTCTTCGACGCTGCCGGCGAACACCCGACGGCACTGGTCGAATCCGTCGCCATGGCCTCGATCGCCATGCCGGTGCCGAACCATGTCCCGCAGCTGCCGGAGCGCATCGTCTCCGAACGTCGACTGTCGGCGTCCCAGCTCGAGACCGTCGTCTATGCAGGGCATGCCTGGGAAAACTTCCTCCCCGGCAAATGCCGTCCCGCGAAAGAAGGCGTGACCCTGGTCCTGCACAACGAAGGCCGCCTCTACCGGATGGGCTTCTTCCTTGGTGACGGCACCGGCGCCGGCAAAGGACGCCAGATCGCTGCCTGCATCCTCGACCAGTGGCTGCGCGGTAAGCGCCGACACATCTGGGTCTCGAAGAACGAGCCGCTCCTCGAGGACGCGCGGCGGGATTGGTCCGCACTCGGGGGGCTGTCGGGCGACGTGCAGCCCATTTCCAACTGGAAGATCGACGAGAAGATCACGCTGCAGGAAGGCGTGCTCTTCGTCACCTACCCGACGCTGCGCTCAAGCCGCGGCGATGCCGATCGGCTGCAGCAGATCCTGAACTGGGCAGGTGAGGATTTCGACGGCGTGATCGCGTTCGATGAAGCGCACGAGATGGGCGGCGTCGCCGGCGGCGAGGGAGCGCTCGGGCCCAAGGAAGGATCGCAGCAGGGCATATGCGGCGTTCTCCTCCAGAACCACCTGCCCGACGCGCGCGTTCTCTACGCCTCGGCGACGGGTGCCTCGGACATCAACAACCTCGCTTATGCCGTCCGTCTCGGTCTGTGGGGGCCGGAGACGTCCTTCGCCACCCGGGAAGAGTTCATCTCGAACATCCGTCTTGGCGGGATCGCCTCAATGGAGCTGGTCGCACGCGACCTGAAGGCGCTCGGCGTCTACATCGCCCGCGCGCTCAGCTTCGCCGGCGTCGAATATGAGGTGCTTCGCCACGAACTGACGCCGGACCAGATCGAGATCTACGACACCTACTCCGAGGCCTGGTCGATCATCCATCGCAACATGGAGCGAGCGCTCGAGATGACGGCTGTGGTCGACGGCTTCGGTGGCGGGACGCTCAACTCCGGCGCCAAGGCCGCGGCCCGATCGCGCTTCGAGTCTTCCAAGCAGCGGTTCTTCGGGCAGGTGCTACTCAGCATGAAGATGCCCACGGTCATCCCGGAGGTTGAGCGCCACCTGGCTGCAGGGCAGTCGGTCGTGTTCCAGCTGGTGACGACGGCCGAGGCGTTGCTCGATCGCCGTCTCGCCCAGATGAGCCCTGAAGAGCGGGCCGAAATCACCCTGGATCTTTCGCCGACGCAGATCTGCATCGACTATCTGATGCGCGCCTTCCCAACGGCTCAGATGGAAGAAAGCGTTGATGCAAACGGCCATGCCTTCTCACGGCCGATGTATGAGGACGGCAACCCGGTCCACAATCCGGAGGCGATCGCCGCACGCGACAATCTCATCGAGCACATCTGCGCGCTGCCGCCCATCAAGACAGGGCTCGACGCGCTTCTCGGCCATTTCGGGCCCGACCGCGTGGCCGAGGTGACGGGGCGGACAAAGCGCCTCGTCACCGGCGCCGATGGACGCCAGCTCGTCGAAAGTCGCTCGGCGCGCATGAACCAGGTCGAAGCCGCGACCTTCATGGAGGGCCGCAAGCGGATCCTTCTCTTTTCCGATGCCGGCGGCACGGGGCGGTCCTATCACGCGAGCTTGGACGCCAAGAACCAGCAGCAACGCGTTCACTTTCTGCTCGAGCCAGGTTGGCGCGCCGATCGCGCGATCCAAGGGCTCGGCCGCACCCACCGGACCCATCAGGCGAACACCCCGCTGTTTCGTCCCGTTACCACCGACTGCAAGGGCGAGCTGCGCTTCACCTCGACCATTGCTCGCAGGCTCGACACCCTGGGGGCGCTGACGCGCGGTCAGCGGCAGACTGGCGGCCAAAACCTGTTCGATCCCAAGGACAATCTGGAAAGCCAGTACGCCAAGGATGCGCTGCACACCTGGTTCCGCCTGCTTCACTACGGCAAGCTGAAAAGCGTGACCTGCGAAGCCTTCGAGGCTCGGACAGGGCTTTCACTGCGCGATCAGGACGGAGCGCTGAAGGAGGAGCTGCCGCCGATTCAGCGCTGGCTCAACCGACTTCTAGCGCTGCCGATCGGCATGCAGAACAGCATCTTCGAGGAGTTTCTCGCGCTTGTGGAGACCCGCGTCGAGAAGGCTCGCGAAGCCGGCACGCTGGACGTGGGCGTAGAGACGATCATGACCGAAACGGCGCGCGTGATCGATGACACGCTGCTGCGCACCGATCCGCGCACCGGCGCTACATCGCATCTGCTGACGATCGAGATCGCGCGCAAGCGCAGCGTGCTTTCGCTTAGCCGGGTGCTCGAGCGGGCCGAGGCCTTCAGAGACGCTACCTTCGTCCGCAACGCCCGCTCCGGCATGGTGGCGCTGCGCACGCGCGCGGACTCCTGGATGGGGGACAATGGCGAACCGATCCTGCGGGTCGAGCTCCAGCGGCCGAGCCGGCGCGAGTTCATGCGCGAGGCCGATCTGTTCGAGAGCGCGTGGGAGCCGATCGACCGCGACACCTTTGTCGCTCAGTGGCAGGCAGAGGTGGAGGAGGCGGCCGAGAAGCTGGATGTTGAGACCATTCGTCTCGCCACCGGCCTCCTGCTGCCCATCTGGTCCGCTCTTCCGCGCGACCACCTCGCCGTCCACCGCGTCGTCGACAAGGCCGGCAACAGCTGGCTCGGCCGCCTCGTGTTCGACCAGCACGTCGTCGACCTCTTCACCAAGCTCGGCATCTCCAAGACGGAGGACATGCCAGCACGGTCAATCATCGATGCCGCCCTCTCAGGGCGACCGATCGAGATCAAGCAGCCTTTCCCGATGACGATCAGGCGCGCCCGCGTGAACGGGAACGAGCGGATAGAGATCGAAGGCGCGCCGGCGGCCCAGCTCTCCTGGTTCAAGTCGCTGGGCTGCTGGACCGAGCTGATCAACTTCAAGACGCGGCTGTTCGTGCCCGCGACCGACAAAGCAGCCTCGATCATCGAATCGATCATGCAGGTCCGATGAAGACTTTAGCCCCGGCTGCGCCGGCATGACGGGGCTCCGAGAGAGGAGGGAGGAAGGGAGGGGTGTCCGGAAAAAGCCGGACATCCAGAAGGAGATCCGACCATGACGAAGCCCGCAATCCAGTCCGTGAAGCTGGCCAAGCTGCAGCTGTCCGCGATCAACGTCCGCACCCCCAGGAACGATCTGATCGAGCAGCTGGCTGCCGACGTCGACGCACGCGGCATCATCCAGAACCTGATCGTAGCGCCGCTGAAGAAGCCCCGCGGCAGCTTCGCGGTGATCGCAGGCAGCCGCCGCTACCGCGCGCTGATGCTCCTCTCGGAGCGCGGTCAGATCGATCCAGCGCAGTACGACGTGCCGGTACTGGTCATCGAGGCGGATGACGCAGCGCTCTCCGAAACCTCGCTCGCCGAAAACTTCCACCACCTAGCCATGTCGCCGGCGGACGAATGCCGCGCCTTCCAGCACTTCATCGGCGAGAACGGCGATCTCGATGCGGTCGCAAAGCGGTTCGGCGTGACCCGCAAGTTCGTGGAAGGCCGACTGCGCCTAGCCGACCTGGCCGAGCCGATCTTCAACGCCCTCGCTGAGGGCAAGATCACGCTCGACATGGCGAAGGCCTATGCAACCACCCCCAGCCACGATCGCCAGCTGACGGTCTGGAACAGCTACAAGAACTTCAACTACAACTCGGACGCGATCCGGCGCGTCATCCTGAACGAGACGATGAAGTCGACCGAGCCGGTGGCGATCCTCGTCGGTGCCGACCGCTATGTCGCCGCCGGCGGCGTGATCGAGAGCGATCTGTTCAGCGACACCGGCGACAGTTGGGTCAACCGCGAGATCGCCGAGGGGATCGCCGCCAAGATCATGGAAGAAGAAGCGGCTCGCCTCGGCGCAGAGCTGGGCCTGGGCTGGGTGCGGCCGATTGCATCGAGCAGCACCTGGGAGGTTGCCCGCGCGCTCCATCGCGTGACTCTGCCGAGCGAGCCGATAACCGAGGCGCAGCGCGCCCGCATCGACGAGATCGATGCGCGTCTCGGGGCGATCGAGACGGAAATGGAGGACGAGGAGCTCAGCGAGGAGGCATTCAGCGTTCTCGAGACCGAGGCCGAAGCGCTCCAGGAGGAGCGGAACGACCTTCACAATCGGCCGAAGATCTTGCCCGACGAGCTGAAGCCGCGTGTCGGACGCATCCTTTCGCTCAAACAAACCGGCGAGATGCTGCTCGAGGCCGAATATTACAGCGAGACGCCGCTGCGAGTGACGCCGATCGTGGAAGCACCGGAGCGCGGTCAGGGCGATGATGGTGAAGGCGTTGATGACGGAGACCTCAGCGAGGCCGAAGACGGCGATGAGGGCGAAGGCCGGATCACCGGGTGGCAGATCGAGGAAGGCCAGAGCGGCCGCACTGGCGGCGGCATCTCCCCGGGCCCGGTCAAGCCGATCGCGGCGGCGCCCGACGGCAAGGCGCTCAGCCAGGTGCTCTTCGACCAGCTGGCGGTACAGCGGCGCGATGTTCTGGGTGCTGCGCTTCTAGGCAATCCGGCGCTCGCGCTCGACTTCATGCTCTTTGCCATGGTCGACGAACGCGGCTCCTACAGCATGGGTCAGAGCGGCACGACCATCAAGGCGAGCCGCCCCGATGATCCGGTGCGGGGCGATGCCGTGCCGCCGTCGAAGGCGCGCGCCTATATCGACGAGTTCGCCGAGGCCATGGAAGACGGGTGGCGCGACGGCGAGACGAAGGTCGATCGGTTCGAGGCTTTCCGCCTGCTGAGCGACGAGGCCAAGGCGCAGTGGATGGCCTGGGTGGTCGCAACCTCGCTGACCGCCAAGGACTGCTATGGTCTGGCGGATTCCAATCCGCTGCAAAACCGGCTTGCGACCATCCTCGAAGTGGATGTCGCCTCCTGGTGGCGGCCGACGTCGCTCAACTACTTCGATCGCATCTCGAAGGGCGCCATCCTGTCGCTTCTCGATGACGTCGGCGGCCCCGCCCTGTCGGGTCGCCACGCGACGCAGAAGAAGTCGGAAATCTCCGAATCCTGCCAGAACCTGTTCGCCGGAGAAGCGATCATCGAGGCCGAGGTTCGCGAGGTGGTAACGCGCTGGGTGCCGGAGGCGATGCGGTTCACCGAGGCCGCACCGTCGGCGCCCAGCGAGGCCGATGATGACGACGACCTCAGCCTGACGGACGATAGCGGCACCGGTGAAGACCAGCTGAGCATCGACGATGCCGACCAGCTCAGCCTCGGCGCCGAAGACGATCTGGAACTGAACGAGCAGGACCCCGAAGAAGACGGGGCGGGTCTGCCGATCGGCGACGAGGACGATCTGACCAGCGACCGCGAGGCCGAAGACGATTTCGGGGTGAACGACGCCCTCCACGCGGTCGCGGCCGAATAACTTCCAGCCTCCTTCTGGAACCCCTGGCACCGCCGGCGGCAACCCCGTCGGCGGTGCTCTTTTTGGAGGGACATCGACCATGAACAGCATCGCCGAAGAGGTGACGAAGCTTCTGCTGCAGAAGCTCGAGCAAGGGATTGTCCCCTGGAAGCGGCCTTGGTCGCTCACCGGCGAAGGGGGACGCCCGCTGCGGCATGAGGGCACGCCGTACACCGGCATCAACTGCCCGTGGCTTTGGAGCATCGCCGACAGCCGCGGATACAAAAGCCGCTACTGGATGACGAAGCGCCAGGCCGAGGAGCTGGGCGGCCGCGTTCGCAAGGGCGCCGAGGCGACAATCTCGATCTACGCATCGACCTTCCGCAAGCAGGGCAAGTCACTGCTGACGGGCGAGACAACCGCGCAGCTGATCCGCTTCCTGCGCAGCTACCTCGTCTATAACGCCGACGAGATCGACGGCTTGCCGGCGTGGTATTACCCGAGGCCCGTGGCGCCCACGTCGACGGTTCTGTCGCTGCGTCAGGCGGCGATCGACGCCTTCTTCGAGCAGATCCCCTCCGTGGTCCGCTATGGCGGCAGCCAGGCATATTTCTCACCGCTCAGCGATCACATCCAGATGCCGCGGCTCGCGCATTTCGCCTCAGCAGACCTGTTCGCGTCAACGCTCGCGCATGAGCATGTTCACTGGACGGGGGCGCGAACTCGACTTGATCGGACCTTCGGGAAGCGCTTCGGCGACAGGGCATATGCCTTCGAGGAGCTGGTTGCCTGCCTCGGCCAATCCTTTATCTGTGCCGAACTCGGGCTGCCGACCGAGCTTCACGACAACCATGCGAGCTATCTCGGCTCCTGGATCCGTGTCCTGAAGGACGACAAGGCCGCAGTCTTCCTCGCCTCCACCAAGGCTGAGCAGGCGGTCAGATACCTACAAGCATTCGCCTCGGTGACGCCCGTCGCCAAGGCCGCCTGACGGAGGAGCGTCACATGGGTTGGCTAGCAATGAGCCGCATGTCGATGGGGGGGCATGACACCCCCAAGGGCTATTTGGACGCGCAATTCACCTACGAACGCGGCGCCCAGGACGGAAAACGCGGCCTCAAGGTGCTGGCGTCATCCTGCGTGAATAATCGAGTCTGGTACGGCGCCGTCCAGCAGATCGAAAATGGGGTCGCAGGCGACGTTTTCGCCGTCATCTGCCTCGTGAACTGGAATCCAAAGGCCCGAGATGGCTACCACTTCGCGTACAAGCAGATGGACGAGTGCGTGGGTCCTTGTGAAGCCGAGTGCCCTGAGCGGATCCTGGACCTTCTTACCGAGACGGATAAGCCGCACGCGATAGATTGGCGGGCGCGGTGTCGTGCCGCGATCGCGAGCCGGCGCCGCGATGTGCCCGATGGCGCCCTGGTGCGGTTCGAGAGAGCGCTCACCTGCGGCGACGGCCAGGAGGCCATTGACTTCCGCGTCCGAAAAGACGGCGCCAAGCTGCGCTTCTTCCGAGCAGACGGCGCCGGCCCCTACCGGGTGCGCAACTTCTACAAACTTGGCTGGTCGATCGTTCTCGAAACGAAGGTGCATCGCACCGTCTTCGCGCGCGCCGGGGAGCCGACAAAGGAAATGCTGAAATGCGCTTGATCGCAACTATACTCCTGCTCGCTACAAGCAGCTGCGGTGTCCTGCCTAACGCGAGCGCGGGACAAAGAGACAGTGACGGCTTCGAGGCGCAGGCCCGTGCGATCGACGGCGACACGATAGCGGTGGATTTCCGGATCTTCGGCGCCGATGCCGTTGAACGGAAGGCGCTCTGCCAAAAGGGGCCATCATGTTGGCCCTGCGGCAAGGCCGCGCAGGACTTTGCATCCAAGCTGATGAAGCGCGGCCCTGTCTCGATCCAGCTCACCGGCAAACAGAGTTACGGGCGGCCGATCGCGATCGTCGACGTGGGCGGTAAGGATTTCGGCGAGATGATGATTGCTGCGGGCTACGCAGTGCCTACGCCACAATTTCTGGACAGCGATCCGGCCCGACGCCGGCGGTATTCTGCCGCTCTTGAAGGAGCCGAGGGCAGGCACGTGGGCGTCCACGCAGGGAGATTCATCGAGCCGAGCCGCTGGCGCAAAGGAGAGCGACTTTCGTGTGAGCCGCGCGGGCGCTTCGAACGTTGAGCCTCACCTGGCTCGGTCGCGTACCTGCTGGATCTCGGCCGCGGCGACGTTCTGCAAAAGCAGTTCGCGAAGCGCGGTCACGAAGTGCCGGGCCTCGGGGCTGGTGAGAGAATAGAACCGCCTCTGCCCGCAGCTCCGCGTCGAGACGATTCCTTCGCCCCTTAGGATCGCGAGCTGCTGCGAGACGGCGGTCGTGCTCGCACCAACCATCTCGGCAAGCTCTCCCACCGACCTCTCGCCATCAATAAGCTCCCAGATCAGCATGCTTCGGGTGCGCCCAGCGAGGACCTTGAGGAACGCCGATGCGCGCGAAGTGAAGTCGGACAGATCTTCTCTCATGAAACGAGGATTATGGAGCCCGCAAAGTGCATGCAAGGCTCTGCATTTTCCTGATTATCGCAGGTTAGCAACTATCTCGCTTCGCGATGACCGGGACCATCCAGAGCGATCAGGAGATGACCGGGACCATCCAGAGCGATCAGGAGAGGAGGGGGAGAGAGGAAGGGAGCGTGCTTTCGCGCTCAGCTTCCGGAGACAGCCCATGACCTTCGATGTCGCTTTCCGCCACCAGCAAGCTCTCGATCCCAGCGCCCTGACCACGATCGGCAGCACGCTGCACGCGATCAGCAAGGCGATGGAAGATTGCCGCAACGCCGGCGTTAGCGCCGAGGAAGATCCTGCGGTAATCCTGCTGGCCCGACACTTCTCGGCGGTCTGCGACACCCGGCCCACTGCAAGCGAGCTGCAGGGCAGCTGCATGCGGGCGATCAAGGATCTGCGCGGGGCGCCTGTCCTGGTGACGCTGGCACACCGCGGCGTCGACTTCGATGCTGCGGCAAAGAACGCTTTTCATTCCGAAGGCCAGAAGGCGATGCGCGCGCTGGCCAAGGCTCTGCAGCTGGACAGCAGCGAATATGAGGTGCGTTCCTGCCGTGGCGGATCTGCGGTCTCCGGCGAGATCATCCTGCACACGGACAAGTGCTACCTGCAGCTAAGCCTCGGCCTTTGTGGCCTCGACCACGAAGTCCTTTATCGGACCTGCCGCGGTCGTGACGACTATATGGGCGGGCGCAACCATTTTGCCGGTTTTCGCGACCTGGTGGATTCCGAGCGCTTCGCCCGACGGATCGTCCACGAGCTGCAGCTTGGGTATGCCTTGCCGGATCGGGCAGAAACGCTGTTCGAGTGAGTGTTGGCGCCTATCCGCCGACTTTGGCTTGAGCCTCGATCAACCGGGTAAGCTGTGCTGGTCGATAGGGCTTTGGCAGGAATACGCTGGCGTCGGGGAGGTCTTCAGGACCGAGCCACTGCTTCCCAGACGTGACGATCACCTTCACATGCGGGAATCGCTCGGTCACGATCCTCGCCAGGTCCAGTCCGTCGATCGGACCTGGCATGTTGATGTCGGTAAAGACAACGGCGACATCATGTTGCTTGAGAAGATCGAGTGCTACCGAAGCATCCGGGGCCTCCAGCACACGAAAACCGCTCTCTTCAAGTACGTCGGCGGCAATCATCCTGACGAAGCTTTCGTCTTCGACAACCAGGACCGTCGAGTCGTCGGCGTTATTCATAAACACCTCCAAGTGACCAACTGCGCGACAGTTATACTGTTCCCCGGAAACCACATTTCGGGGGAAGTATGAGCAGCCCCTAGATTTCTGGACGCCTTGGATCCTGAATTTGAGGACAGGAGGCGATGATGGGGAAGCCCAATTTCAGCGATGAATTCAAGCGTGACGCGGTGGCGCAGATCACCGAGCGCGGCTATCCAGTAGCGGAAGTCTCGCAGCGTCTCGGCGTCAGCCAGCACTCGCTGTATTCGTGGAAGCGGCAACTGGCGAAGGTGGTGTCAGGCGAGGCCGGCAAGGATGCGGAGATCCGCCAGCTGAAGCGCGAGCTGGCCCGGGTGACCGAGGAGCGCGACATCCTAAAAAAAGCCACCGCGTATTTCGCTCGGGATGCAAAGTGAGATACGCGTTCATTGCCGAGCATCGCGATCGGTTTGGCGTGCGGGCGATGTGCCGGTGCCTAGCCGTGCAGCCAAGTGGCTATTATGCGTGGCGAAAGAGCCCGCTGAGCCGGCGGGCTCGGGAAGATGCTCGGCAGACGGAGTTGCTCCGGCGGGCCTGGAACGACAGCGGCAGGGTCTATGGCTACCGCAAGCTGCACGACGACCTGCTCGATCACGGCGAGACCTGCTGCCCGAACCGGGTTGCCAGGCTGACCCGGCTGGCGGGCATCAAGGCGCAGATCGGCTACAAGCGCAGGCCCGGCAGCCATGGCAGCAAGCCGTCCCTGGCGGTCGACAACACGCTGGACCGCCAGTTCGACGTGGCTGCGCCCGACCAGGCCTGGGTAACAGACATCACTTACATTCGAACCTTGGAAGGCTTCGCCTATCTGGCGGTCGTGATCGACCTGTATTCCCGCCGCGTGATCGGTTGGTCGATGCAGAGCCGGCAGACTACAGATATGGTGCTGCAGGCGCTGCACATGGCGGTATGGCGACGCAAGCCGAGGCATCGGGTGTTGATCCACTCGGACCAGGGCTCGCAGTTCACCAGCATGGACTGGGCAGCCTTCCTACGCGCGCACAATCTTGAGCACTCGATGAGCCGCCGCGGCAACTGCCATGACAATGCCGTCGCCGAGAGCTTCTTCGCCTCGCTCAAGCGGGAGCGCATCCGGCGCCGAACGTACAAAACCCGCGAGGACGCCCGGCGCGACGTGTTCGAGTACATCGAGATGTTCTACAACCCGGTGCGCAAGCAGGTCAGGAACGGGATGCTGTCGCCCGTAGCGTTCGAACGGCAGCAGCTTTTGAAGGCGCAAGGCGTCTAGAAAACTAGGGGCTGCTCAGATTGCCGCGCGGCGAGCTGCCTCGCGATCGGAGCAAACCGTGCCCTCCGGGTCGACGAGTGATCCGTTCTGGTCGTGAACGTTGAAGAAGTAGCGCTGCATCGGCGGGGTCCGTTTCGCCCCGCCTGAAGCACCAGAAGAGCCCGCCACGCAGGGGGGGGTGGGGCGGGCTCTTCCTTGTGTCGCTCGGAGGGAGAGGAGGCCCCGGCGCCATCGCGACCCGGCATGTCTTGTAGACTGGTCCCGGTGGACAAGTTCTACCCCAATCACGGTAGTGTCACAATTAGGTACTTAGACTATCCGGATAAATCGGCCATCAGGTGCGTTCGGATGCTCAACATCCGACGAGTTGAGGTTAACGCGCGTCAAGCAACTCAGGTTGGGCAAAGAGCGTATTTTCGACGCACTTGCACGCGCCTAGGGAGAAATGATGGGACAGCAATTCTCTTCGACCGTGCTGATCGTCGACGACGAGGAGTATATTCGAACCCTTGCATGTGCCGTCCTGAAGGACGAGGGGTTCGAGGTGCTGGAAGCTTCCGGGACAGCAGAGGCACTCGAGCTAGCGGCGAAACACAACATCGACGTGCTTCTGACCGACCTGCACATGCCAGGCTCGTTAGACGGCCTCCAACTGGCGGCCGAGATCCGCGCAACAGACCCTTTGATCCGCGTGATCGTCTCCTCTGGAGAGGACGCTTCGGTGCTTAAGGACGACGCCAGCGGCGCTGTCTTCCTGGCGAAACCCTACCGACCGCATCAGCTGATGAACGCTGTGAAAATGCATGCGATTGGTTAGAACGGTTTGTTGCCGCCAGTTAGAAAAGGCACATTCCGCAGCCAGATAGTAATGACACAAACGCCGTTGGCAGCGGGGGCTGCGTGGAGCCCTCCTGATAGCGCAGCGCTGCCCCCGCTGATGCCCCGCACTCCCGGCTCCTGACCCCGGACCCGCTGCGCACGCAGCGGGCCCGGTCACACCGACTTTCACGCCGATCCTCGTGCTAAAGCCCGCGGCAGCTGTCGCCATTCGCCTCAAAGGATCGGTTATCTAGCTATCTGCCCATACGCGGCCGATTCAGCGGCGATGAGTATGTCGGCCAGCATCCAATAGGCCTCGCCCCACGCGGCGAGCACCTCGTCTGTAGCAACCTCATCACCCAGCACGTCACGTATAGCTGGCAGTAACGCCGCAGCCACGGCGGGATAGTGGTCTGCTTGTACCCCGGTCTGGACATGGCGGGTTACCATGCGTTGAACGGCAGGACCGAGGTTCTCCAACTTGTCGATATTTTTGGCGTACGCGAGTATGGCGGCGGCTAGCCGGCGTGGTTGTTCGCCACTCTCCTGCGCGGCCATATCGAACAGGGATTTGATCGCCGCGTCCTGGAAAAGACGAGCGTACATGGCCGTCGTGATTGCGACCCCCTGCCGTTCGATAATAGGCGCAGTAGATTTCACGATAGCGGCGGCGGTCGGCGATATGCTGCGCATGATCAGGCTCCGGGCAAGCGAAAAGGCGGGCTTTGCGGGCCCGCCCTCAGGGGAGTAGATTAGGCTACCTTCTTCCAGATCGGCTCGAGCGCCGCATGCGGCGGGCATTGCGCGATCTCTCCCGTCGGCAAGCCGCCAAGCTCGTTGGCGAAGCTGTGATTCACGTCCCGATGGTGAGCTTCGTCAGCGCGCACAACCAGGACAACGTCACGCAGCGTCGCATCTTCAGGCAGACCCCAGTAGCGCTTCGCAATTTCGGGAGCTGCAACGTTCTCGCTACGCCCCTCGTCAATCTCGGCAAGATAATGCGTGTAGCTGATCACTGCTTCTTCTTCGAAGTATCCGACGACGCGATGTGCGGTTTTCGAGCTAATGAGATACAGGGCGAAGAAGAAGACATAAAACGCCCATTGCACACCGATGATGACAGCTCGTTCAAACCAGGTGGGCTTCGAAATCTCGATGAACGTCATCAGATGCATGCGCTCATTTTCTGCTTCATCCATCAGCGTCCGAATCCAGCCCTTGTCGTCACAGATGCGGCGAAGGCAGGAGAGGTGCGTGATAGTTGCGCCGACCATCCCGGGAACGGCCGCGACGGTTTCGAGCACAACCGCCCTATGCCCGTACCGTTCAGCAAAGAACGTGTCGGCCGCCCACCGCAGCACTTTGGTGAAGCCGAGCGCAATGCGGTCAGACAAACCTTTCGCCTGATGGTGAACATTAAGATCTATCAGGGGAGGGGTCACAGAACTTCTCCAGCAACGTGCAATGTGATCGTTGGAGCTCTTCTATGCTCCGCGAGACGGGCGCGAAATTGGATGTTATCCCTAGTGTGCAACCCTTAGGGGGATGTACGTAGTGGATGTGCGGGATGCTCGGGACGGGTGTGAGATCGCGGCCCTCTGCCCTTGCGCAAGACTTCACTATCGGCGAGCGCGCGAAGGTGATTGCCCGTCGCTGCCGCCGACATTTGCCGGCACGACGGGTGAAAATTTCCTCGTAATTCAAGTCACGCGTTTGAAGCCTTGATCGACATAATACTTGGATCAGATTGATATGCGCATCTTTGAGGGCAGCGCTGCGGCTGCCTTATTTCGACGGCTTTGCGACCTAGTTCCGATTTTTCACACTCACCGTCAGGCTCGTCACTACGGCGAGTTCCTGAATGCGGAGGCCACTACGCAAAGAAGATGACCGGCGGTCACGGCGCACGCTTAGCGGCTTGGTACAACCGGCGTGTCGTTCAGGCTCTCGACACCAGAAAACAGACCTTCCAGCCGATGTCTGAGGTGATCGCGAAATGCCGGGTCATGCCTGCGAGACGGCGCAGCGCCCTCGATCAACTCCTTGAACATCGCGTCGCGAACACGGTCGATGGCTTCAGCAGGCAGGATGCCCGCAGTTTTCAACTCTCTGCATAACTGCAGGAGCCCAGCCGCCGTAGCCAAGGCTCGAAATCCAGCGAGGTTAAGCGAATGATGAAGTTCGGAATCACGGCCGTTTATCACAGCGAGCTCCCTTCAAAGTCAGGCATTTATCCGCACTCTCTACCTCCACTCTGATCGGAGCTGCCTCACGGCTCGAACAACTCCGCGATCGCGCGGCGCTGTGCGCGGCCGAGCAATTCGTGAAATAGCTTGTGGAGGTCATCCCTGCTGATATCGAGAGCCTCGCCATAGTCCGTGAGCGCATCCTCGATGTCCTCGCTCGTCAGCCGAAGACGGCTGATTGGAGGATGAGGATGGATTGGCGCGTGTGGGCGGTGGGGATAGGAGCGCCTGGTCAAGTTGTTGTAGGCCAGCGCTGCGACCACGAGTACCGCGGAATTCACAAGAACCGGGAGGAGGACGAAGCTATAGCCCGCAGCCGTCACATGCGCCTCTCCCAGGACAGCAGTTAGCGCCACCGCGCCGCTGGGCGGGTGAATGCATCGGAGCAGCGACATTACCGCGAACGCTCCCGCAACTGCTGCGGCGGCAGCCGCGAGGGGCGATCCAATTTCTCTCGCAGCCGTGACACCGACGAGAGCGGCAACGAGGTTGCCGCCTAAGATGGACCATGGTTGGGCAAGGGGGCTCGCCGGCACCCCGAACAGCAGCACCGCGGATGCGCCCATGGGCGCGATCAGCAACGGGGCCGCGCTAGAGTGACCGAACAAACCAGTGGAGAGGATGCCGGTCACAGCGATTCCAAGGAACGCTCCAACGCTCGCCCGCAGCCGTTCTGCGTAGGTGGTGGGCACCTGCTCCGGGAGAAAGCTGAGGAACCAGTTCATGCCTTTGCGTCCGCACGGCGGCTCCGCTGCACGAAGCGAACTCGCTCATGTTCGTCCCGCCGCTGCTCGGCCCGCACCTGAAGCAGATCCCGACGTGCGACGATCCCGACCAAACGGCCGGTCTGGCGATCCACCACCGCGACCCGGCCTGTTTCCTCGGCCACCATAAGCTCCGCGACCGCCGAGCAGGGCGTCTCGGGATGCACCACCGGGAGCGACCGATTGGACAGGAGCTCGCCTAAGGTGGCCGTACCCTCAGGCTCCGTCACCTGCCATCTGAGAGCGTCCGCGCGCGCGACCATGCCGATGGCCCGCGAAGTGCCGTCGACGACGGGATAGCTTCGGTGGCGGGCGTCAACGGCAAAGAAATCCGTAACCGCGCCGGCTGGCATCTCGGCAGGTAGCGTGACTGGATCGGGGGTCATGATCTGCCCCACCTGCGTGATGGCCAGCGGATCGACAGCATATTCCTGCAGAATGTGGCGACCGCGTCGCGAGATCTTCTCGGTTAAAATAGAACGTCGGAGGATTAAGACCGCGACCGCGTAGCTCGCCGCCGCGGCGGCTACGGTGCCCGGTAGAGCGTCAAGCCGACCTGTCAGCTCGATGGCGAATACGGCTCCCGTCAGCGGCGCCCGCATGCCTGCGCTCATAACCGCGGCCATGCCAAGTAGCGCCCAAAAGCCGGTGTCACCTGGAAGCACGGTGGCAACCAGCGCTCCGAGCGCTCCACCGAGTATCAGCAGCGGCGCAAGGACACCTCCGGAGGTCCCCGACCCGAGTGCCACCAGCCATACGCAGGCTTTGACGATCAGCAGCAGGACGAGAGCCTTCCCAACTACGGAGCCGTTCAGCAAATCCTGGATGTTGTTGTAGCCGGCACCGAGCACCCGAGGATCGGCCAAGCCTCCCAGCCCGACGACGACAGCCCCCATTGCTGGCCACCACATCCAGTGGACCGGGAGGCGATGGAAAAGGTCCTCAATCCGGTACAGCGTGCTCGACAGCACCGCAGCCAACAACCCTCCGATGACACCGAGACCGACTGCAGCGACAAGCGGTAGAGCGCCGGTCACAATGCTGCCGGTAAACGGAAACAACGAGCCAATGCCGATCAGTAACGGACGCCAGCAGAAGGCGGCTAGCGCCGCTGCTATGACGGGTACCAGACTGCGAGGCTTCCACTCGAACAAGAGCACCTCGACGGCCAATAAGATCGCTGCGACGGGCGTTCCGAATATCGCCGTCATCCCCGCCGCAGCGCCGGCAACCAGGAGCGTCTTGCGTTCCGCTGCGCTCAGATGGAAGCACTGCGCAAACAAGGAGCCTATCGCGCCACCAGTCATGATAATCGGCCCCTCAGCACCAAAAGGGCCTCCGCTGCCGATGGAAATAGCGGAGGATAGGGGCTTGAGCACCGCGACCTTAGCGGACAACCGGCTTTGCCCGAACAGAATCGCTTCGATCGCCTCCGGTATGCCGTGGCCCCTGATCTTTTCAGACCCGAACCGCGCCATCAAACCGATCACAATGCTTCCGATCACCGGGATGACGATCACCATCGGACCAGAGGCAGCGTCTGCAATGTTAGCAGGTGCAGTCGAGGCGCGGCCGAACCAAGCGAGGTTCGTCACGAGCGCGATCAGCTTGAGCAGCAGACATGCAGCAGCGGCACCGCCACTGCCGACGATAATGGCCATTGCGGCCAGCAGGAGCATGCGTCGATCGGCGCTATGATCCGCAAGACGTGGACTCGGTGCGACATGAGAAGGCGTCACCTCAAGGTTTGTTCGCCAGACAACGATTTCTCGGACATAAGCGGAACATGGGCTACGCTACACGCTTCAACCGCGCCATTGGCTCGTTGAGTGGGTGGAATTCACCTGCTGGAAGTCGCCTGGCCTGCTCCCAGAGGTAATCGCCGGTCAGACTGATGTGCGCCCAGCCCATCGGAGAAAGGTGCGCAAGCAGTGCCGCATCGAACGTCGTGCCGACAGCGTTGAGGTGCTGGGCGGCCCGGTCGAGATAGACCGTGTTCCAGTAGGAAATCGCCGCAATCAGCAGGTTCAGCCCAGATGCGCGAAATTCCTGATTTTCCAGCGAGCGATCGGTGAACCGACCCTGCCGGTTGGTATAGATGGCGGCGGCAAGCGTGTGCCTCGCCTCGCCTTTGTTGAGACCG
This sequence comes from Sphingomonas sp. R1, assembly GCF_025960285.1. Lineage (GTDB taxonomy): Bacteria > Pseudomonadota > Alphaproteobacteria > Sphingomonadales > Sphingomonadaceae > Sphingomonas. Next base: position 22,463 of record NZ_CP110113.1, read on the forward strand.
GCCTGACAGGCACGTCGCAGTTCCGGTTGTTCAAGCCAATCGAGCGTGAACAAAGTGCGCTCGATACGGCCCAGTTCAGCCAATGCAAAATCCAGCCTGTTCTGGCGTTTGTAGGCGGCAAGTTTTCGCAAGATTACTGACGGCGCCACCGTGCCATCCTTGATTGAGGCGACAATCCTGACGATGTCATCCCAATCGGCCTCGATCGCTGCCGTTTTGATGGTGCGGCCCATCAGATTTTCGATGCCCTTGTATGTCGATGGCGCAGCGATCGAACCCAGCTTGCGGTCGCCAATATCGCGCAGCCGGGGCGCGAAGCGGAACCCGAGTAGGTGGCAGAGTGCGAAAACATGATCGGTGGCGCCGCCGGTATCGGTATAGTGCTCATGCAACGGAAGGTTGCCGGCGCCCAGGACAAGCCCGTCGAGCACGTAAGGCGCTTCACCTGCCGTCGCGGACATGATCCGTGATCCGAATGATGCGAAGTGATCGGAAAGGTGAGAATAGATTTTCACGCCAGGTTCGGCGCCATATTTGGCATTGATGTCCGCCGCCCCTGAACGGCTCCGCCCCGACCGGAAGAACTGGCCATCGGACGACGAACTGGTGCCAGCGCCCCAATGCCGCGCGAAGGGTAATTCGTGATGGGCTGAGATGATCATGGCCAGCGCGGCCTGATAGTTCTCGGGTGAAAGATACCAGTTGTGGGTCCATGCGAGTTGGGCATAGCTGACGCCTTCGCTGGCATTGGCCATCCGCTCCAGCCCGAGGTTGGTGCCATCAGCCAGAATTGCGGCGAGTACCGTGCTGGGGTTGTCGTGCTCCTTGCCTGAGCGCAGGTCACGGAATGCGTTCAAAAAACCAGTGCGTTCGGCGACTTCAAGCAGCAGCTCGGTGATGCGCACGCGGGGAAGCAGGGTATCGAGCTTGCGATCGAGGGCTTCAGCTTCCGGTGGGGTGACAGGCGGCATTTGCTGAAGCTTGAGCCGGTCTCGTTCGAGCGACACTCCCTCAAGCTTGTTTGTTTTCAACTGCTTGGCAAATCGGCGCAGCCGCCAGTCAAGATTTCGTGCCCGGTCAGCGAGGTAGGATGCAGCATTTGAATCGAACGGAAGCACATCCGCCACTTTGGCGGCGTCGCGCCGACCCAGCAAATAGGCATCGAAGCGCTGATAGTTGCGGGTTCCCTCGATCCATACATCACCGGCGCGCAAACGATCACGCAAGGTTGCCATGATCGCAATTTCATAACGTCGGCGGTCGATACGGCCGCTTTCGGTGATGAGACGCTTCCACTGCCGATTGGGGAATGGCAGTGGAACGCCATCGGGAAGGTCGCGCGACTTTCGTGTGTTCGCATCGCGAATGACATCGATGGCTTTGATCAGTGCCGTCCCTGTTCCAGACGCCTTGAAGGTGAAGGCGTCCAGAAATGCCGGGCTGAAACGCCGTAGCGTGGCGTAACGCTCGGTTGCCGTTACCAGTGCGTCCTCGCCGGCAAGATCAGCAAGGGCATCTACTTGGGCCTTTGCCGCAACAAGCCGGTGCCAGCCCACCGCTTCGTCAATCAATTCGAGCGGATCGCCGCCATTCTGGACAGCCTCATCAAGTGCTGTAATCGTGGCGCCAAACAGCCGCATGAGTTGCCCCACCGACTGAATACTATCTTGGTAGCGACGCTCGCGCCCACGCCGCGCGCGCGTGAACATGCCGCCGATAAGTCGGTCAAACATTTGGATCGCGGCATCGGCAAGTCTGGCCTCAAGGTCGATCACTGCGGCCGTCAACGTCGCCCGCCTGCGATTGACGCTGTAATCCGAAAGCAGGAATGCCGGTGCCACGCCGCCCTCGCGGACAAATTGGGCAAAGCGGAATTCCGGAATGGCGCCCCCAACTACCGGGTGGATACCTATGCCGCGAACATAGCGCAGGCGCTCAAGCAAGCCATTGATATTGGCCGCAGTCGGGGCTTCTTCGAAATTACGCAACCACGCCAGCGGTGTCATGCCGAAATCCGGGTTGTTGATTACGAGTTCGTCTAGCCGTGTCAGTTCAGCAGAGCTGAGGCCTTCGACGATTGCGGCTGCGGCAGCTTTGCGTGCGCGTGCCCGGCCAGCAAGACCGGCGCGTTCCAGTGTGTCGCCTGACGGAAGAATGAACCGCTCACCCTTCAGGCCAACCATGAGGGCGCGAACAATCGGTTCACCTCTGTCTGTATACTCGGCGGCTTGCGCGGCAAGATTCAGGGCAAGTGCCAGGTCGCCGCGTCGAAACGGGCGTATGCCAAGATAACGCGCCACGAGATCGGCATGATCGGTACGGGTTTGCGCGCGCTGACCATATGCAGAGAAGGAGGAAGGATCGACGAATAACTGTGCCGCGAGGTACTGAAGAATGACGTCGGGAAGCCCGATCTCGGGTTGCAGACCAAAGCCGGGATGTCGCATCAAAGCGATTTGTGCAGCCAGACCGAGGCGATTTGCTGGACCATAGCGGCGCCCAACCAATTCAACATCTTCCGCAGAAAGGGTATAATGCCCAATGATCGCGGTTTCTTGGACAGGAGGATCGAACAGGCGCCGGCGCTCGTCTCCGGTCAGAAGTCGGCGTCGTGCCATTTTGCTCTCCCGCTGAGGCGAATAACAAAATTGACACCAAAGCGGCTTGCACTGGAGGGAGGCCATTCGTTGCCGGTTGATCCCCGAGCAATCACCCGGCGCAGCAAGACAGTTTGGCGACATCCTTATCAAACGTTTGGGCCGCCAGTTTGAGGCCTTCCACAGTGGTCAGGTAAGGAAATATCGTTGCACCCAATTCCAGGGTGGTCATGCCGTGTTTGATCGCCAGCACCAGTGTCTGGATCGAATCCGCGCCTTCGGGTGCCATGATCTGGCCGCCCAGCAAACGGTCGTTCGCCTTGTCGGCAATCAGTTTGATGAGACCCCGCGTATCGCGTGCTGCCAGTGCCCTTGGCACAGCATCGAGCGGGAGCAGCGAAACCTTGATGTCCAGGCCTTGCGCCCGTGCTGTCGTTTCAGTGAGGCCGGCGCTGGCGACTTGCGGGTCGGTGAAGACGACGGATGGCATGGAGGAATTGTCGTAGCGGTATTGGTTGCCCGTCACCGCGTTGCGCGCGGCCAGTTTTGCGCCATAGGCGGCCATGTAGACGAACTGGTCCCGTCCCGTTACATCGCCCGCCGCGTAAATGCCTGGAACCGACGTTTCGAGGTGGTCATCGACGACGATTCCACCATTACGGGCAAGCACTATGCCGCGCTCCTCCAGCCCAAGCCCGTCGCTATTGGGTCGGCGTCCGGTGGCGATGAGCACCTGTTCCGCCGCGACGGTGTCACAATGCCCCTCGCAGGTCAATTCGACCCCGCTCTGTGTTTGGGCGATACGCTGATAGCCGACACCTGCGCAAACCCGCACGCCCTCGGCTTCCAAATAGTTTTTCAGCGCGGCACTCACTTCCGGGTCCATTTCGGGGAGCAGGCGGCTTCGGCAGCAGATGGTGACATCAACGCCCAGACGCGAAAACATCTGTCCCAGTTCTACCCCGATCACCCCGCCACCGATCACCAGCAGCGATTTGGGCAAGCGATCCAGCGCCAGCGCCGATGTGCTGGTTAGGTAGGGCACGCTGTCCATCCCCGGAATCGGCGGCACGGCGGCGTGCGCACCCATCGCCAATATGACCTTGCCGACCTTCATGGGCGCATCGCCGACAATCAGCGCACCATCGGCAAAGCGTGCCTTGCCCTCGATATAGCTCACACCGTCATAGGCGGGCAGCAGATCGACATATTTTTTTTGGCGCAGCGTCGTGACAAGATCGTCCTTCGACGCCGCCAATACGGACCAGTCATCCATCTGGACAGCGCCCCCAAGGCCGGGAAAGCGCGCGGCGGCAAGCCCACCATGCACCGCTTCGGCGGCGCGGATCAGCGTCTTGGAAGGAACGCAGCCAACATTGACACAGGTGCCGCCAATCGTGCCGTGACCGACGAGCGCCACTTTCGCGCCCAGATCGGCAGCGGCGATCGCGGCGGAGAACCCGGCAGAACCCGCGCCGATGACGGCCACGTCAAATCCTTCCTGCCCGGGGCGGTTGCAACAGTCGTTCATTGCTTATCGCTTTCTTGAGGCGCTGGCGGCGCCCCGCTCAGTTTTGAATAGCGCGCGCCGGATAACCCGCGTTGGTTGATGCAGCGGCAATCGCAGCAGCATTGGTGCGGCGCGGGTTATAGGTTGCGCGCGCGGTCTTGGCTGCGAAATCGACCGTGACCGCCGTTACCCCGGCGACGCCTTCCATCGCCTTCTTCACGGTGATCGGGCAGGTGGCGCAGGTCATGTTCTCTATGGCAAAGGTGGTTTGCTTCTGAGCGGTTGCGGTAGCCGCGGGGCGATCTTGCGCCGTGCCACTAACTGCATAGGCGACCCCGCCGCCAGCCATAGCCAGCACGGCCATAGCGATACATACTGTCTTTTTCATGGGTATTTCCTTTCAATAGAACCAGGGTGCCCACCAGTCGATGGTGAGCGCCAGGATGGCGACGGCAAGGCCCAGCCACAGCACCGCCTTGGTGGTCCAAGCCGATTGTGGACGAGCGCAGTAGGAACCGTCTTCACAGGGCGGTTTCGGCTTGAAATAGACATGCCAGAAGCCGTAGCCGAGCAGCGCGAGCGTTACGCCTGCGACATAGGGCTTGTAAGGTTCGAGCGCCGTCAGGTTGGCGATCCACGCGCCGGAAATTCCGAGCATAACCAACAGTAGCGGGACGACGCAGCAAGCCGAGGCGAGCCCCGCGCCGATCAATGCGCCCGCCGCAACCCAGTTTGCCTGCTTCGGCTCGTGGTTTTCGGTGAGGGCTGGCTGTCCCGCTTCCGGCGTTGAGACCATGGCTTGAATCCCTTGTTCCAACTGAGTGATTCGCAGTGTAGGCTCTGTAGCCACTACAGACTCAAGAGGTATTTTCATGGAGCAACAGGTCGGCATCTTGCGTGCCCAGCTTGCCCGGAAAACAGGCTGCAATCTCGAAACCATCCGCTATTACGAGAAGGTGGGATTGCTGCCGGGGCCGCCTCGCAGTTCCAACGGCTACCGCGTCTATTCGCCGGAACTGGTGCAAAGGTTGCAGTTCATCCTGCGCGCGCGCGACCTTGGCTATGCAATGGATGAGATACGGTCATTGTTGTCGCTCACCGATACCGGTGCACAAACCTGCGCGGAGGTTATGGCGAGAACCGAACTCCACCTTGAAGATGTCCGCCGCCGCATTGCAGATTTGCAGAAGATAGAGGTGACGCTGGCGACCACGTTAGCCAGATGCACTGGAGATGACGTTGCCGAATGTCCCATCCTGGAAGCACTCCAGTTTTTACCCCATCAAGGCAATTGACGCCATCTTTGAGGGATTTGATTTTGTGATGTCAGCTTGGAGTATAGCCTAACCGGACGTCAGGATGCAGCGGCGGTTTCTGTCAGGATAGGGTTATGGCAAGCATTTATTGACGCATGTTCCGCCGTGTCATAGAATTCAACCTGACATTTTGACCGGAGGCGGCGATGAAAGGCCAGAGGATCGGTTACGTCCGGGTGAGCACATTCGATCAGAATGTCGATCGCCAGTTGGACGGGCAGTCGCTCGACCGGATTTTCACCGACAAGGCATCGGGCAAGGACATCAACCGCCCCGAACTCGATGCCATGCTCGCCTTCGCCCGCGAGGGTGACACCGTCGTGGTCCACAGCATGGATCGATTGGCGCGTAATCTCGACGATCTGCGCAAACTGGTTCAGTCCCTCACCAAAAGAGGCGTCCGGATCGAGTTCGTGAAGGAAAGCCTGGCCTTCTCGGGCGAGGATTCCCCGATGGCCAACCTGATGCTCTCGGTCATGGGTGCGTTCGCCGAATTCGAGCGCGCCCTGATCCGGGAGCGGCAGCGCGAAGGCATTGCGGTCGCCAGACAACGCGGTGCTTATCGCGGGCGGAAACGTTCCCTCTCCGACGAAATGGTCGCCGAGCTGCACCGCCGTGTTGATGACGGCGAGCGCAAGGCCGTCATCGCCCGTGACCTGGGGATCAGTCGCGAAACCCTCTACCAGTATCTCCGCGCTGCCACCTGAGCCGGTTTCACCCAGCCTCGCTCACCCTTAGGCTTGTCTGATTGATACGACCAATGTCACGTCTCTTGAATTGCTTGAATCATATCAATGAGGATTGGAGGTCTCCTTCGTCAAACGAATGGCAAGAACGCGACCGATTGCCGCTGCGGCGACTGGCTGGACGGCGCTTGGCGGAAATGGTGCAACCGAACTAGCATTGATCTCGCAAAGCGCATAGGAGCCATCGCTGATGGCTTCACCAGGGCGAAATAGGAAGTCGGCGTCCCAAAGAAGCGGAAGATCGTGGTCGGCGATCGACAGCAACCTTTGCATCTCTGGAATCCAGCGATCCTCCATCGCTTTCCGTAAGGCTGCGAAGCGCGTCACCTCCGGTCCGAACATGGCGCGGCCCATCGGCTGTGGGGTTGACGACGTTGTATCAATGGCCGTTGGCGTCATCAGCGCAGTGATCAGGTTGTGCCCAAAGCCAACCACTCGGTGCCCGCACACGTAGCAGCGGACCATGCCCTCGGACGACTGCGGCTGATAAGCCTGATCGATCAGCACGCCGCCGTCGTTTAGAAACGGCACCCACCTTTCCAAGCACTCGGCTAGGCTGATGCGCTCCGATTTGCTTCCTTGGCGGGCCTCTTGAACTTTCACCGACGTTTTCAAAGCCGGAGCGTTTCCCGCTTCGTCTAGTTGGACACGCCATACATTCCTGCCGCCGTTGCCGTAGTTCGGCTTCAGCACGCGCGGGCCTGCGGCAAGATGTTCGGGGAAACGAGCGCGAAGGCCTTCAGCGTCCACGTATCGATCGACATCGCTGCCCCATTCCATGGATCGCGTTGTGTAGAGCACTTCCTTGACGCCGATTTTGGCGATCACGTCAGGATGCGCGCTGACGACAACGCCGCACCCCGCGACTTCGCGCAGCATTGGATCGAGCTGCGAGCGGTCGCCTGAAATGTCCAACGGATTCACCCAGACCAGCACTGTGTCGCACGACAGCAGCTCGTCCCGAATCTCGCGAACCGCCTCGTCCCTGTACAGTACAGGCCTTGCGGTCGCCCCGAGCGCCCGCAAGGCCTGCATTATCGGCCACTGCCGGGCTTCATGAAAGCGATGCGTCCACTCGGCTGCTTGCCCACGCCAAAGAAGAGCGATGTTCGGGCCGGATGTCATTGTTGCATCTCCCCATCGGACCTGTCCCCTTTGTGGTCGCGAACTCAGGTGTCGCGCAGCAGTGGGTGTTAAGCCACGGCGGTCGGGTTCAGCCGCCGCCGCGCAAAGCCGCGGCATAGCGCCGGTCGACCACTTCCCAGTCGATGTTGCGGAAGAAGGCGTCGACATATTTGGCGGCGGCGGTGCCGTAATCCATGTGGAAACTGTGCTCGTACATATCGAGCGCGAGCAGCGGCACGCCGGCAATCGCACCGTGCATATGATCCCACGCCCAATGGTTGTGCAGCGAGCGCGTGTGGAGATTGTAGACGAGCACGCACCAGCCCGATCCGCCGGCAAGGCTCATCCCGGTACGGCGGAAGTCGGCTTCCCAGCGGTCGAACGAGCCGAACGCCGCGCCCAGCGCGTCGCGGATGGAACCGGCTGCCTGGCCGTTGCCGCCGAGCCCGTCGAAATAGACCTCATGGAGCACCACCGAGCCGGTGCGGTGCAGCTCCTCGCGCTTCAATCCGCCATAGACCACCGGCGGCAGGTCCGTGTCAGCGAGCGCGGCGGCAAGTCGTGTCTCGATCATATTCAGGGCCTTGACCGAGCCCGCATAATTGTTCTCGTGGTGCGATGTGATCAGCCTTTCGGAGAGGCCGTGAAGCCTGGCGGGATTGAACCTGAGCGGCTTGACCTGATGATTTCCGGCAAAGGCGGGGACAGCCGCCGGCGCTGCGGCCGGCGTCTGCGCAGAGGCTTCGTTGATAGTCATGGCGGCGGCTCCGATGCCAAGAGTTGCGATTGCACTGCGTCGGGAAAGATGGTCGATCGTCACGCGTCACTCCTTCAGATGATCATTACATATGCGGCCCCGAGGACCGAGCAGACGCCGAGCACCGGCAGCATGCCGGCCTTGAACCGGAACATGGCGAGTATCGCACCCACCGCGAGCGCCAGCGCCGGCCAGTTGACGGACGTTAGGACTGGGAGATCGATGGTGCCGGCTGCGAACGGCACTTCGCGGACTTGCTCGAACAGAGTGTGGATACCAAACCAGACCGCCAGATTGAGGATCACGCCGACCACTGCGGCGGTGATCGCCGAAAGCGCGGCCGACAATGCGCGGTTGCCGCGCAGCCGCTCGATGAATGGCGCGCCGGCGAAGATCCACAGGAAGCATGGCAGGAAGGTAACCCAGGTGGTGAGGATTGCGCCGAAGGTCGCGGCGACGAGCGGCGGCAGCCCGGTCGCTTCGCGGAAGGCCGCGAGGAAGCCGACGAACTGCGTCACCATGATCAGCGGCCCGGGCGTGGTCTCGGCCATGCCGAGCCCGTCGAGCATCTCGCCGGGCTGGAGCCAGCCATAGGTCTCGACTGCCTCCTGCGCGACATAGGCGAGCACCGCATAGGCGCCGCCGAAGGTCATCACCGCCATCTGGCTGAAGAAGGTGGCGATGCGGCTGAACACGTCGTCGGGGCCGAACGCGAACAGCAGCGCTGCGACCGGCCCGAGCCAGAGCAGCAGCAGGACGCCGGAGATGCGCAGCGACCAAGAGAGGTTCGGCCGGGCATGGTCGGGAAGGCCCTCGCCAAGAGCGGTGTCGCGGTCGTGGATTATCTCAGCGCCGGCGGGACCATGTCCGCCGCCGCCCTTGAATGCGGCGTAACCAGCGCGGCCACTGAAGAAGCCGATCAGCGCGGCGGCAAGCACGATCAGCGGGAAGGGCACGTCGAGCACGAAGATCGCGACGAACGCCAGCGCGGCAAAACCGCGCATGACGTTGTTCTTCAAGGCACGCGAACCCACCCGGACCACCGCCTGTAGCACCACCGCCAGCACGGCGGCCTTCAATCCGAAGAACAATCCCTCGACCAGCGGCACTTCGCCGAGCAGCACATAGACATAGCTGAGCCCTAAAATCGCGAGGAAGCCGGGCAGCACGAATAGCGCGCCCGCGACCAGGCCCCCCTTGGTCTTATGGAGCAACCAGCCAATATAGACAGCTAGCTGTTGCGCTTCAGGGCCGGGCAGCAGCATGCAATAGTTGAGCGCGTGGAGGAACCGCTCCTCGCCGATCCAGCGCTTCTCCTCGACCAGGATGCGATGCATCACCGCTATCTGGCCCGCCGGTCCGCCGAAGCTGAGCAGCGCGACCCTGATCCAGACGCGCACCGCCTCGCCAAAGCTGATGCCGTGCTCGTGCAGCGTCTCGACTGCGATTTCAGCGCGTGCGCTGGCCTCCATCTTTAGTCCTCTTTTCGCCGGGTGAAGTGAGCATAGAATCCGTCGAGCGCGGTCGATCCGCGCGCGATCCGCTCCTCGTCGTCGTCGGTGCCGGCACAGATGCCGGCGATAAGCGCGCTCACTCCCGGAGTTTCCGGGCGCTCGAACCGAGCATCGGCAATATCAAGGTCGTGAACAATTTCGCCGAGCGCCCGCAGCGCGGGGTCGGTCTCGAGACCGGTGAGGAACACCAAGGTCTCGAAGGAGCAGCGGTCGCCTTCGTGGGTGAACTCAGCGTCCGCCATGTCGAACCTCAGTTCGTCAGGCTCCGGCACATATCCTTTGCCCTCGACGAACTTGAAGCTCGCCTCGGGGTCGATGAAGCGGCGAATGAGCCAGGCGGACGCGATGCGATCGACATGGACATGGCGGCGCGTCACCCAAACGCGGCGCTTTAGCTCCGCCGGGGTCAGCTCGGGCGCACCGGGGCCGCTCACATCGGGATGTTGGTGAGAGCGCCGGTCCGCCTCGGTGATGGCGGCCTGTGCCGCCTGCCGACCATGCGCACCGAAAAAGTCGATCGCGGCGACCTCGTTCAGGCGTTTGCGCAGGCGGCCCACATCCGCCGCCGCGACATACTCGCCCTCACACAGCGCGCGCGCCTCGCGTGCCAACTCCTCATAGTCGGCGTCACGCGCAGCGTCGAACACTCCGCGCAGCTCCGCATCGCCCATGCCGCCGACAAGGCGCGCTTCGAGGATCAGCGCCTCGCCGCCATTTTCGGTGATCTCGCGATGCAGTTCTTCGAACAGCGCGCGCGTGTCCTCGCGATTGGGGAGCGCATGGACGGCGTTCTTGAGCGGCGCGGCCCCGATCGCCTGCAAACGCCGCCAGACCTTCACCCGCAAATAGGCAGGCTTAGCCGGAAGCTGCGGGATCAGGAGCAACCAAGGGGAAGCTTGTGTGTTTGTCATAGTTGTATCGTCACTAGCCTACAAGTGTAAGGGTTGCATCACAAGCCTCATGAGCATAGGACTGCTTATCCCGAAGAAAGAAACCGGAGCGCAATGTCGCGGCTCGCCGGCGGCGCGCTCGCATGACGTGAGGCTTTCCGTGTCGAGTGCGCTGATGAAGGATCAATTATGCTGAAAAAGACCATCGCCTTGGGATTCGCCAGCCTCCTGCTGGCAAGCCCGGCATGGGCAGCGCCGGACTGGTCGGCTGTCGACCGGGCGATAGGACGAGCGGGGGCCGAACAGCCGGGGGGCGTTCACCGCTACAGCTTCCCGCGTTCGGACCTGAGCGTCACGCTGGATGGGGTGACGATCAAGCCCTCCCTCGCGCTCGGCTCTTGGGCGGCGTTTCAGCCGATGGGCGACGAGGCGATGGTGATGGGCGATCTCGTGCTGACCCACGACGAGGTGAACCCCGTTTTGAGCCGCCTGCTCGCAAGCGGTTTTACGATCACCGCGCTCCACAATCACCTGCTCCGCTCTTCGCCTGCGACCATGTACATGCACATTGCCGGCCACGGCGACCCGGTGAAGCTCGCGGCCGCGCTCCGGCAAGCGCTATCAGCCAGTCGGACCCCGCTCGCCGCGCCGCAATCGCCTTCGGCCAGCGCAGCCGCATCGCGGCTCGACCTCGATGTGGCCGCGCTCAACCGGTTGATGGGCGGTGAGGGCAAGACGGCCGGTGGCATCCTCCAATACAGCTTTCCGCGCGCCGAGCGGCTGATGGACGGCGATATGGAGACTCCGCCGACGATGGGCACGGCGACCGCGATCAACTTTCAGCCAACCGGGGACGGCCGAGCCGCCATCACCGGCGATTTCGTACTTGTCGCAAACGAGGTCGATCCGGTCCTGCGCGTGCTGCGGACGAACGGGATCGAGGTCACGGCGCTGCATAATCATATGTTAAACGACGAGCCGCGGCTGTTCTTCATGCACTTCTGGGCCAACGACGACGCAACCAAGCTCGCCCGTGGGCTGCGCGCGGCGCTCGACAGGATGAACATTCAGAGGAGTTGAACTCGGACGACGGCTCATTGGGCCGTAACCGCCGCCCGCCCGACCCCACGGCCCTTATGCAGGAAGTGGAATGGAACATGGCTAGCAAACGAACTCTCACTGTTGTCGCAGGCGTGGGCGCGGCCGCGCTGGCGATCGCGGGCGTGGCGATCGCGCAAAACCACGAGGCGAACGAAAACCGGATAATCGGCAAGCACAGCGAACGAGACATCCCGCTTGCTCAGGTGCCCGAGGCCGCGATGAACGCGGCACGCGCGCAACTCGCGTCAATAAGCAAAGCGGAGCAAGTCACCCGAAAGGCGGACGGAAGCACGCTCTATGAAATCAAGGGCAAGAACAGCGACGGAAAGACGATCGAACTGTTCGTCACGCCCGAAGGCCAGGTGCTCGGCCGCGAATGATGGATCAGCACGGGGCGCCGGCCGTCGAGGGCCGTGCGCCCCTTCCGAAATGATACTGCGGAATAGGAGACGAAAATGCGGCCAAGGCGATGGATATTGTTATGCGCCGCTTTGGCCGCCCTGCCTGATAGTGCGATCGGCCAAACCGAACCCGCGTCGGCGACGGGCTCGGCGTTGTTCGTAAGCTGTCAAGCGAATGAGCCGCGATGCGGCGCTTACCTCCAAGGCGTGCTCGACATGATGATCGTCGCGCGAAAAGCGGAATGCCGCGCTCCACGCTATGACCGATCGGCGCTGCGCGCGGCATATTTACGCTGGGCGGAGCAGAATAGCTATTTTATGAGTGTTCATATGGTGGCCGGAGCTGAACGCTCGTTAGCGAAGGCTTGGCCATGTCAGTAGCATCGTACCCCGCGGCGTAGCCTGCCCGGCGGCTGCCTTTGAGGGCAGGCGGAGCGTCCGCCTGGCGGTGAATTCCGCCAGCTCAACGATCCCATGTCGCGCCTCAAGCTCGCTAATTAGCCGATGTTCGCATTATGTCTGCCAAATCGTTGTCTGGCGCACAAACCTTGAGGTGACGCCCAGGTCAGCGCGACCGCGACGGCTTCGAGGCGCAGGCGCACGCGATCGACGGGGACACGATTGCCGTCGATTTCCGCCTGTTTGGCGCGGATGCCGTCGAGCGCAAAGCGCTCTGCGCGAAGGGTTCGTCCTGTTGGCCCTGCGGCAAGGCCGCCCAGGACTTCGCATCCAAGCTGATGAAGCGAGGCCCCGTGTCGATCCGGTTGACGGGACAGCAGAGCTATGGGCGGCCGATCGCTGCCGTCGACGTAGGCGGCCAGGACCTCGGAGAAGCGATGATCGCCGCCGGATACGCCGTGCCGACACCCAACTTCCTGAAGACCGATCCTTCCCGCGCGCGGCGCTACCAGGCCGCGTTTGACCAGGCAGAAGCGAAGCACCTTGGCATCCATGGCGGCGATTTCATCGAGCCGAGCCGCTGGCGGAAGGGCGCGCGGCTCTCTTGCGAGCGGCGCAGGCGCTAGCAACTACCCTGCTCCGCACTGGTCGGGAGCTCGCAGGACGCTCAGGAGGAGAGGGGGAAGGGAAGGGGAGAGCGTGATTTCGCGCTCCGCTTCCCCGGAGACATCCCATGACCTTCGATGTTGCTTTCCGCCACCAGCAGGCCCTCGATCCCAGTGCGCTGACCACGATTGGCAGCACGCTCCACGCGATCAGCAAGGCCATGGACGACTGCCGGAACGCCGGCGTAAGCGCAGAGGAAGATCCTGCAGTCATTCTTCTGGCGCGCCATTTCGCCGCGGTATGTGACACGCGACCCGGCCCCGTCGAGCTGCAGGGCAGGTGCATGCAGGCGATCAAGGAACTGCGGGGCGCGCCAGTCCTGGTGACGCTCGCGCACCGCGGCGTGGACTTCGATGCACCAGCGAAGAACGCCTTCCACTCAGAGGGGCAGAAGGCGATGCGCGCGCTGGCCAAGGCCCTGCAGCTGGAAAGCGGGCAGTACGAGGTACGGTCCTGCCGGGGCGGTCCCGCAGTCTCGGGCGAGATCATCCTCCACACGGAGAAGTGCTACGTGCAGCTCAGCCTGGGCCTGTGCGGTCTCGATAGGGAAGTCCTCTACCGGACCTGCCGGGGACGTGCCGATTATACCGGCGGCCGCAACCACTTCGCCGGCGTTCGCGAACTGGTGGATCCGCAGCGGTTCGCACGGCGGATCGTCCACGAGCTGCAGCTCGACTACGCCATGCCGGATCAGGCGGAAACGCTCTTCGGCTAACCGCACCCCGAGGGCGCGGCGCGCCGGCTCCCTCCCCAACTCTACGGTATGTGAGGCGACCATGAGCGTCCCTTCTGCTCGTTTGACGAACCTACACCCGCGCCTGTGGGCCCCGTTCTCCATCGTGGCCTACCCTTATGGCTTCCATGCGTGGCCGGAAGAATGGGCTGAGCCGGTATGGGAGCCGCATGCACGGGTAATCACCGCCGCAGGATCGAGCTCGCAGAAGCTTGGCGAGTGCGCGACGCTCGACGATGCTCTCGCGGCCTGCTGGGAGCATCTGGTGAAGCTAGGCCAGGACTAGCCGCTCAAGACTGCGCGCGATTTCGATGATAATTCAACCACGATGGGATGTAGGTCGATGGAACAGTTCGATCCCACCTCTGCGGCGACGTGGATGGCGCGCGGCCGCAGCGCCTGCGATGCCGAGACCCTGGCATCAATTTGGCGGGAATATCCAGACTTGCCGCCGAGCGCGGCTCTCGACGAACGGATGCTTCGCACGCGCGCCCGCGTTGCCGCAATGCGGCCGATGCACGACGCGATGCAGAAGGAGCAGGAGCGGGCCCGCCGTGCGCGGAACTTTGCATTTATCGAGGGGAAGGCTGACGCCGGCACGATCGACGATCGCGATCTGGCCATCCTCCGGGGACGGGACACACATAGGCTCGATTGGAACGAGGCGGTCCGATATGCGGAGGGGTGGTACGCAGCGCGATCCGGATGGGCGTATCGAGAGTGCCGGCGAGATGACGGTGAGAAGGCCAGCGAGAGGGCCGCCTACGATGTCGGTTTCAGCGACGGAGGCGGCGATCGGGGTGATGTATTCGACGCTGCCCGGCGAGCGTTCATCGCCGCCGCGCCGTCGACCACCGCCGCGACCGAGCCTCAGCCGCGGAGCTCGAGGCCATTGCCGAGCACCTGGTTGGGGGAATGGATCAGCCTTCGAGGCTTGCCAGCTCGTCGAACTCGGCTGATGCGCGGGTCGCGGCGTCGCCTGCGTAGGTCGCGCCGGATCGTGGATAGAAGAACACGCGGTCGCCTTTGGCGTAGGGGGTGCCGTCTGCACTGGTCCCGCCCACCTTGGCCCGTTTCCAGTAGGGATCGCCCTTGTATCGGGTGTAAGCCATTGTCCTTTCTCCTTCTTCCTGCGGCTGAAAGCCGGTTGCCGCAGCGACCGGGTCTGCCTCTCCGGCGAGGAGCGGGATGGGGAGGGAGGAGGAAAATCGATGGCCTTGGCGCGGGCAGGCCGCCCTAGCGCGGCCGACGCCCATCAGGGCGTCGGGTGCCGCGCTTGGCGGACAACACGGGGGCGTCTATTTTCCTTCGGGAACGAAAGGGCAGCAGCCCTTGGTGTTCCCCGCGCTGGCGGGCCTCCGGGGGAGGGCCGCGGCGCTAGGCGAGTGAAGTCGCGCCCATCGGGCAGCGGCGACAGGTGTGCCATGTGGCACACCTCACGCGAGGATCGTTACCCTTTGGGCCGAGACGCCGGCACGGTGGCTCGGTCGGCGCACGCCAGGGCGCCGATAGAGCCGTGCCCGGCAGGGTCGCGCCCAACTTGGTTTGGTTCAATGCGACAGGGCGTCGATAACCTTGCATTCGGCAACGATGCTGGCGTTGCAGGTGTCACCCCACTGCGCGATTTCCGACCTCAGCGCTGTAAGGTCGGCCAGCTTGCGATCGATTTCCGCGATGTGGACCGCAGCTATCTGGTCGGCCTCGGCACAGGAACCGCGCGGATCATCTGAAAGCCGCAGGAGCGCACGAACCTGATCCAGGGTGAAACCCAGATCACGCGAGCGTTTGATGAACGACAGGCGATCAAGGTGCGAGCGATCATAGAGTCGATAGTTGCCACCGCTACGGATGGGAGCGGGAACCAGCCCTTCTGCCTCGTAGAAACGGACCGTCTCTATCTTCAACCCAGTGCGCTTTGCGATCTCACCGATTTTCATCGCCGAACCTCTTGACCCTCTAGTAGGATGAGGGTTCATATAGGGCGTCTGATCCACGAATCGAGCTTCGATAATGGCAGACGCATGTTGCTCATCAAAACGCGACACGATCGCGGAACTTGGTCGCAAGGCCGAGCAGCGCCGCGTGCTCATCATCGTGATGCTCATCAATCTCGCGATGTTCGTGGTCGAGTTTGGCGGCGGCGTCGTCGCGCGTTCCTCTGCCTTGATGGCGGATTCGGTCGACATGTTCGGCGACGCGGTGGTCTATGCGCTCAGTCTCTATGCATTGCATCGGGGTGCGCGCTGGGAGGCGGGGGCAGCACTGGCGAAGGGTGGCATCATCCTGGCTTTCGGCGTCGCAGTCATTTTCGAGATCGCTGACAAGATTGCGAACGGCGTTCCTCCGGCATCGGGCTTGATGCTCGGGGTTGGCAGCGCCGCGCTGGTTGCGAACCTGATCTGCCTCGCGCTGCTCTGGCGCTTCCGCCGCGAGAATGTGAACATGTCGAGCACGTTCGAGTGCTCGCGCAATGATGTCGCGTCAAACGTCGGGGTTCTCGCGGCTGCCGGATTAGTCGGCCTGACCGGCTCGGCTTGGCCGGACATCATCGTCGGCGGGTTGATCGCCGTGATCTTCCTGCGCTCGGCATGGCGCGTGCTTGGGGAAGCCTGGCCGGCATGGCGTGCCGCGAAGGCACCGGCTCGCGAGTTATTGCAATGACATGGAAACCTTTCCGTGATAGGGGCGGGTTCGTGCGAGCCTTTTTGCCTCTCCTCACATGCCTGATGCTGGTCCTAACCAGCTTCTCCGGCATGGCTCATGCCGCCGATTTGGCGGGGGGAAGCATCGCGGGCGTTGAGTTTACCGTTCATACCGCCGGCGACATCGACGAGGTGCCGTCGGATTCGGACAAGAACGTCCCGCACCATCACAACTGTCATGGTCATGATGTTGGTGCGCCGTCGCGCATGACGATGGAATATACCCACGTCCTCACGATGCCCAAGCCGACAATCTCCGCCTCTGCGTCGCTCGATGGCCGCACTGGCATGGTCCATTTGAGGCCCCCCCAAGCCTGACGTCCGATTTGGGCGCGCATTGGCGCGCCCCTGTCGATCATCGTCAGGAGTCCTATTTTCATGCATCGTATCCTCGCGGCCATGCTGGCCGCAGCGTCGTGCGCCACTATGGCGCAGGCGCAGGTCGGACCATCCGCGCCTTTTGCGCAGGACGCGCCGGTCTACACACTTGACCAAGCGGTCAGTGCAGCGGGCGGTTCGGCCCCTGCTGCCGAAGCGGCGACAACTGCGGTCGATGCGGCCCGTGCGGGCCGCACGGTCGCCGGACTGCGGCCCAACCCGGTTTTCCAAGGCCAGGTTGAGAATGTCATCGGCTCGGGGCCGTATCGTGGGGTCCGCAGCGCGGAATCCACGGTCGGCTTTGCGATCCCGATCGAGCTAGGCGGCAAGCGCGGCGCCCGCGTCGCGGTCGCCAATGCGCAATTGTCCCGGGCCGAAATCCAGGCCGCGATCATCGCGGCAGATGTCCGGCTTCAGGTGACGCAGCTTTATGTCGAGGCGGTCGCGGCCGATCGCCGGGTTACAACAGCCCGCGACCAGGCCCGGATCGCCAGCGACGCGCTGCGGGCCGCGAGCGTTCGCGTGCAGGCGGGGCGGGCCTCCCCGCTCGAGCAACAGCGCGCAGATGTCGCGCGCATCAATGCCGACGCCAATGTGGAGCGGCAGCTTCGCTTGGCGGAGGCGGCGCGGGCCAATCTGGCGCGCCGGATCGGTCGACCGATTGACGGTGCGCTCGATGACACGCTGCTCGATCGCCTGCCGGGGGCGAACATCTATGGACCGGTGGCACCGGTCGAGGCGACCGGCACGCTCGCGCTGGCGGCGGCGAACGCGGATTTCTCGATCGCGGAAGCGGGCGTTCGGCTTGCTCGCGCCAATCGCGTCCCTGACCTCAATGTCGGGCCTGCGATCCGCCGACTGGAAGCGACCAATGACATGGCGGCGGTGTTCACCGTGTCGATCCCGATCCCAGTGTTCAATAATGGTCGCGCGGCGATCGCGCAGGCGACCGCGCAGCGGACGCAGGCGGATGCACAACGTCGCGTGACCGCGCTCGACATCGAACAGGCGATCACGGACGCGCAGGCGCAGGCGGCCAATGCCGCAACGACGGCTCGTGCGGCGTCGGGGCCAGCGCTGGCGGCTGCACAGGAGGCGGCCCGCATCGCGCGGATCGGTTATCGCGAGGGCAAGTTCGGCCAGCTCGAACTGCTCGATGCGGAACGCACACTCGCTGAAACGCGGGTCGCCGCGATCGATGCGCTCGCCAAGTACCAGAATGCCCGCGCGCAAGTGGAGCGACTGACCGCTCCTGCGCCGAATGGGAGAAATCAGTGATTAAGAGTTTCTATCTCGCGGGCGCGGCGTCGCTCGCCCTGCTGTTGGCTGCCTGTGGTGGCAAGGACGCCGGGAACGAGGCGGCCGCCAATGGGGCGGCCGGCAACGAAGCGGCTGCTAGCGCGGAAAAGGGCGGTGCCGAAGGCGGCCACGCCTATGAAGGCGTCGTCACATTGGGTTCCGATCAGATCGCGGCGGCGGGCGTCCAGGTCGGACGGCCGATCATCGGCGGAGCCGGAACGATCGAGCTTCCCGCGATCATCGAGGGCGACCCCCAAGGGACGCAAGTCGTCTCGGCCGCGATCGCGGGACGAGTGGTCGCGCTGACGCGCAACCTTGGCCAGTCGGTCGGGCGCGGCCAGACCATCGCGGTGATCGAGAGCCGCGAGGCGGCGCAGATCAAGGGCGAGGTCGAGGCAGCACGGGCACGGCTTCAGCTCGCCAATTCGAACCTCGTGCGCGAGCAGCGGCTTTTCGCCCAGAAGGTATCCCCTGAGCAGGATCTGATCGCTGCCCGCACGGCGGCGACGGAAGCGCGGATCGCGCTGACTCAGGCGCAGAGCATGGTGTCGGCCGCCGGTGTCGGCGGCGGCGGTCTCAACCGGCTCGGCATCGCCGCGCCGATCTCGGGCCAGATCATTGCTCGCCCCGTGACGCTGGGACAGACGGTCGCGGCGGACGCGGAACTCTATCGCATTGCGAACCTGAGCCAGGTGTCGATCGCCCTCAACCTGAAGGCTGAGGATGCGGGTCGGGTGCGTCCCGGCAACACGGTGCTGGTCAAGGCGGCGGGCCGTCAGGCGACCGCGCGCGTCACTTTCGTGTCGCCGGCGCTCGATCCGCAAACGCGGCTCGTGCCCGCGCTCGCCACCCTCGACAACCGGGGCGGCGAATGGCGGGTCGGCGAGCCGGTGACGGCCGCCGTCCAGCTCACGGGCAGCGGCGGTAGCGGCGCAATCCGCGTGCCGACGACGGCGGTGCAGAGCTTCGAGGGCAAGTCGGTCGTGTTCGTTCGCACACCTACGGGCTTCAAGGCGACCCCGGTGCAGCTCGGCGATGCGTCGGGCGACACGGTGATCGTCCGCTCGGGTCTCACCGGCAACGAACAAATCGCCACCACCGGAAGCTTCACGCTCAAGGCCGAGATCGGCAAGGGCGAAGCGAGCCACGAGGATTAAGCCATGATCGCCCGCATCGTCACATGGGCGGTCGAGAAGCGCTGGCTTGTCCTGCTGCTCACCGCCATCGTCGCCGTCATTGGCGCATTTTCGCTTTACCGGCTGCCGATCGACGCAGTGCCGGACATCACCAACAACCAGGTGCAGATCAACGTCCGCGCACCCGCGCTCTCGCCCGAGCTGGTCGAGAAGCAGGTGTCGTTCCCGATCGAAACCGCGCTCGCCGGCACGCCCGGCATCGAATATACGCGCTCGCTGAGCCGTAATGGCTTCGCGCAGATCACTGCGGTCTTCTCCGACTCTACGGACATCTATTTCGCCCGCCAGCAGGTGGGCGAGCGTCTGCAGGGCGTGCAAGAGAACCTGCCCGATGGCGTGAACCCCGAAATGGGTCCGATCGCGACGGGCCTGGGCGAGGTGTACATGTACACCGTCCGGCTCGAGCATCGCGAGGACGACAAGCACAAGCCCGGTGAACCGGGCCAACAGCCCGATGGCAGTTACATCACGCCAGAGGGTGAGCGACTGACGACTGAAGAGGACAAGGCGACCTACCTGCGCACCGCGCAGGACTGGATCGTCACGCCGCTTCTGAAGAACACACCGGGCCTCGCCGGCGTCGACTCGATTGGCGGGTACGCCAAGCAGTTCCTCGTCGTGCCCGATGTGCAGAAGCTGGCCTCGCTCGGCATCACGCTGACGGACCTGGGCAATGCGCTGGAGCGCAACAACACCAGCGTCGGCGGCGGCTTCGTCAATCGCAATGGCGAAGGTCTGGCTGTCCGCTCGGATGCGCTCGTGCGCAATGCCGGCGAGTTGGCCAGGACCGTGATCGCGACACGTAACGGCGTGCCGATCACGGTCGAACAAGTCGCGACCGTGAAGACGGGTCAGGCGATCCGCATGGGTTCGGCCTCGGAGAACGGCACGGAAGTCGTTGTCGGCACCGCGATCATGCGGATCGGCGAGAACAGCCGCGTCGTGTCCACGGCGGTCGCCGAGAAGCTGAAGTCGATCAACGCCTCGCTGCCACCCGACGTCGTGGTTCAGCCGGTGCTCAACCGCACCGAGCTGGTCAACTCGACGATCAAGACGGTCGCCAAGAACCTGTCGGAAGGCGCGGTGCTGGTCATCGTCGTGCTCTTCCTGCTGCTCGGCAATTTCCGCGCGGCGTTGATCGCGGCGCTGGTCATCCCGATCACCATGATGCTGACCGGCTTCGGGATGCTGCGTGCCGGCGTCTCGGCCAATCTGATGAGCCTCGGTGCGCTCGACTTCGGTCTGATCGTCGACGGCGCTGTCATCATCGTGGAGAACGCGCTGAGACGGCTTGCCGAGCAACAGCATCATGAAGGCCGCTTGCTGAGCGTAAGGGAACGGCTCGCGACCGTGGCGGCCGCCGCGCGCGAGATGATCCGTCCCTCGGTATACGGGCAGGCGATCATCGTCCTTGTCTACGTGCCGCTGCTCACGCTGACCGGCGTGGAGGGCAAGACGTTCGTGCCGATGGCGCTCACCGTCATCATCGCGCTCGCCTTCGCTTTCATCCTCTCGATCACCTTCGTGCCGGCCATGATCGCGATCTGGCTGTCGAAGAAGGTTGAGGAGAAGGACGGCCGCATCATCACGTGGCTGAAGAAGCGCTACGAGCCCGGTCTTGACCGGGCCATGAAGCGCCCGACCCTGACGATCGGCGCGGGTGTCGCGAGCCTTGTCGTGGCGGCGCTCGCCTTCACGACGCTCGGCTCGGTGTTCCTGCCGCAGCTCGATGAAGGCGATCTGCTGATCCAGTCGCTGCGCATCCCCGCCACGTCGGTCCAGCAAAGTCAGGCGATGCAGGTGCCGATCGAACGGATGATGTCGAAGCAGCCGGAGGTGGCGTTCGTCTATTCCAAGACGGGCACGGCGGAACTCGCTTCCGACCCGATGCCGCCGAACGCGACCGACATGTTCGTCATCCTGAAGCCGCGCAAGGATTGGCCGGATCCTGAGCTTCCCAAGGAGGAGCTGGTAAGCCGGATCGAGGGAAATCTCGCGAAGATCCCGGGCAACGCCTATGAGATCACCCAGCCCATCCAGATGCGCTTCAACGAGCTGATCGCCGGCGTGCGCGGCGACATCGCGGTGAAGGTGTTCGGGGACGACTTCAACACGATGAACCGGACGGCCGAGCAAATCGCCGCCGTACTGCGCAAAACGCAGGGCGCGGCGGACGTGAAGGTCGAGCAAACGACGGGCCTGCCCATGCTCGACATTCGCGTCAATCGTGACGCGATGGCGCGCCTGGGCGTCACCGCGCAGGATGTGCAGGATACCGTCACCGCGACAATCGGCGGACGCACCTCGGGCCAGATTTTCGAGGGCGACCGCCGCTTCCCGGTGGTGATCCGGATGTCGGAGGCGCAGCGCGCCGACATCGGCCTGCTCCAGCAGGTGCAGGTGCCGGTGGCAGGCGGCGGCTATGTGCCGCTGTCCAGTGTCGCTGACATCAAGGTCGTCGACGGTCCCAATCAGATCAGCCGCGAAAACGGGAAGCGGCGCGTGGTGGTGCAAGCCAACGTGCGTGGTCGCGACGTCGGTAGCGTCGTTGCAGACGCGCAGGCGGCGATCGGCAGCCAGGTCCGGCTGCCTGCCGGTGCCTATCTCGAATGGGGCGGTCAGTTCGAGAACCTGCAATCGGCGAGCGAGCGGCTGAAGCTGGTCATTCCGGCCTGCTTCATCCTGATCCTGTTGCTGCTTTATGGCGCATTGGGATCGGTCCGCGATGCCGCGATCGTCTTCACCGGCGTGCCATTCGCGCTGGTGGGCGGCGTTCTGCTGCTCTTCCTGCGCGGCATGGACTTTTCGATCTCGGCGGCGGTGGGCTTCATCGCCCTGTCGGGCATCGCGGTCCTCAACGGCCTCGTCATGGTCAGCTCAATCCAGGATCTGATCCGGTCGGGGCTATCGCGCGAGGAGGCGGCCCATGTCGGCGCAATGCAGCGTCTGCGGCCAGTCGTCATGACCGCGCTCGTCGCAAGCCTCGGCTTCGTGCCGATGGCGCTTGGCGAGGGGGCGGGCGCGGAGGTGCAGAAGCCATTGGCGACCGTCGTCATCGGCGGCCTGATCTCGGCGACGCTGCTGACGCTGTTCGTGCTGCCGACGCTCTACACCCGGTTCGGGCAGAAAGTGATCGAGAAGCCCGAGCACTACAATGAGGAGCATGAAGGGGACGACCACGGTCAGACCTTCGTGAACAACTTGGCCTGATGGGTGCGCGGGGCGATCCGCGATCGCCCCGCTCATCTCTGGGAGATGGGGATATGCCTCGCACCAAAACCAGCTCAATGCTTCACGGCGGGCCACTGCGGATCTGGTCGGCGATCACCGATCCGGATCATCGTCGGGCTTGGAGTCCGCTCGTATTCCTCGACAACCCGTGCCAGCTTGGCGAAACGGAATGTACCTTCGCGATCCAGGGCATCACCCGGCCAATTCGGACGCCGGCCCGGGTCGATCAATTCGATAAGCCGCGCGCCTTCGCTTGGTCCTGCGGCATCCCTTATCTGTTCACGCTCGAAGAACGGTACGAGCTGGCAGGGGACGATGGTGGCACTAGGCTAACACATAGCTGCAGGCTGGGCGGGGCGCTGTCTCTGCCGTTCGCGGCGATGATGTTGCGTCGTCTGCGGTCCCTGATGATCGAGGCTGACGATCGCCTCGCAACCTATCTGCGCTGGCGGGTGGGTCAGCCTGCCCGTGGGATCAATCGTCAGCACGTCCCCTCCCGCTACAGGAGGAAGGCGCGATGATGCCGTTGAAGCGGGTACTGCCCGCCCTCATCCTCGTTGTCGGGCTGGCGGCTTGCACGGAAAGCAAGCCGCCAGCCCCGCCAACGGAGCAGCAAATCCATTCGTCCGACAGCGCCGTGGCGACCGGGGAAATGGGGCGCCATCCCTATCGCTGTTCCGACGGGGAACCGCTGTTCGTCGACTACAAGGACAACGGCCTGCAGATCGATTTTCGGCGCTCCAGCAGCGCCGTGCCCATGACGCTGACCGCGCCAGCGCAGAGCCTCCAATATGTCGGCGAGACAGCCACCGCGACCTTCAAGGGGTCGCAGCTCACCGTCGTGGAAGGCGAGGGCCGCACCCGAATCTGCGAACGGGAGGGCACCCGATGAACCGTCCTGTCTTCCGACACGTCGCACTGGAACGGGAGAGAAACGATGTCTGACACGTCGATCTCGAATGTGATGGTCATTCGGGCAGAAGTGATCGCGCGAAGCCGCGCTTTGCGTAAGGCGCAGCCGACGGCACCGCCCGGCGTGACGCCGACCGCTCCGGCGTCGAACTTCGCCGACACCCTCAATGCCGTGGTCGCGAAGGTCAACGAGACCCAAGAGCAAGAGGATGTCGTCACCGAAGCATATGAGCGTGGCGAAACCACCGACATTGCAACCGTCGCGCTCATCCAGAGCCGCGCATCCATTACTTTCGAGGCGACCCTGCAAGTCCGGAACAAGCTGCTGTCCGCTCATCGGGACATCATGAACATGCCGATCGGATGACGATCACTAAGAGATTTAGGGCGTAATTGATATGATAGTCGGCGCGAGGCCACGTTTTAGGCAGATCATTATCGAGGTTTGGAAGCCTCTCACGATCCTGTTCGTGTGGGACGTGGCGGTGACGGCATTCCACATGATGACCCCGATCAAGGAACCGCCTTTGCCGACGGCGCTGTTCGGCACTGCCATCGCGCTCTTCATGGGGTTTCGGACCAACGCAGCTTATGCGCGCTGGTGGGAAGCGCGAACCCTTTGGGGCACGCTCATCAATGCGTCGCGCAGCCTGGCCAGGATCACACGCAGCCTGACCAAGGGGGAACCCGAGGGCAGTGAGACGCGGCACAACATCATCCTGCGGCAGATCGCCTTCGCGCACTCGATGCGCTGCCAGCTTCGCCGACAGTCGCCCTATGAAGACATTGCCCGGATCGCCGGAACGGACGTCGCCGATATGGCGGTCGCTCGCCTGAACCCTGCCAACGCGCTCTTGGAGGACGTATCGGGCATTTACGCCGACGCGCTCGCGGAAGGTCGGATCACCGAGATCCAGCAGGCAACTGTGGAGCGCGTCCTGATCGACATCGCCAATGCGCAGGGTGGCATGGAGCGGATCAAGAATACGCCGCTGCCCAATGGCTTTCGGTTCTTCCCGAACCTCTTCACGCGCGTGTTCTGCGTGCTGCTTCCGATCGCGCTGGTCGAATCCCTGGGCCTTGCCACGCCGATCGGATCGACGCTGATCGGACTCGTCTTCCTCGCGGTGCTGAGCATAGGCGAGGATCTGACCGATCCGTTCGCCAATAGCGTCCACGATGTCCCACTCACGGCCATGTGCCGCACGATCGAGATCGACCTTCTTCAGACGGCGGGACTACCGGCCCCTGAGCCGCTGACGCCCGATCACGGCGTGCTGTGGTGAGGGCGGTGCGCGCCTTGCGGCACCTGCCTGGCCTGACAGCCGCGCGCATCGGCGCCGTTCTGTTCGCGGGTATGGTCGTAGGGGCGTGCAATCCCGCTCCAAGCGAACCGGCCGAGCCGGCGCATGAAAAGCATCTGACGCCTCGATTGATCGCGCAGCGCATCATGTATTGCGACGATGGATCGCGCGCCGATGTCGACTTCATCGACGACGGCCTGAAGATGGCTGTCACCTGGCTGCCCAAAGGCAGAACCGAGATCCTGCACGCGCAACGGACCGGCGAAGAATTTCGCGGCGACCAGTCGCGGGCAGTCGTGGCGGGCGGGTCGATCGCCTTCACGCAGCGCGGGAAGATCCACGTCTGTCATCGAACACCGGAGGAATCATAGGATATGCAGGCATTGCTCTACACGCTTGCGCCTGTGTTGGCGGTCGTGCTCGGCGCGATCATCGCGAGCCGCACCAAGTTAAATCCTGGCCTCGTGGCGGGGCTACAGCATCTTGCTGCCGGCGTCGTGTTCGCGGCGGCAGCGACCGAAATCCTGCCGCAGGTCAAGCATGAGGCATCGCCCAGCGCGACGTTGATCGGCGGGGCGGCGGGCGTCGCGACCATGCTGGGGCTCAAGGCTCTTGAGGCCCGCTTCAAGGGGCCGATGGCGCTACTCGCCGCGATCGGCATCGACATTCTGGTCGACGGCCTGGTGCTCGGCCTCGCTTTCGTGGCGGGCGAGAAGGCAGGTCTCCTGCTGACGATCGCGCTCACTCTGGAAGTGTTATTTCTGGGACTGACGCTGACCGACGAGCTGGCGGAAACCTATCGCTCGCGCTTGCGCATCATCGTGATCGTCTCGGCATTGGCCCTGCTGCTGCCGATCGGCGCGCTCGCTGCCGTGCCGGTCGCCGCGCTGTCGCCGGTGATGATCGCCGGCTTCCTCAGCTTCGGGCTGATGGCGCTGCTCTACCTCGTCACGGAGGAGTTGCTGGTCGAGGCGCACGAGAAACCCGACACCCCGCTCATCAGCTCGATGTTTTTCGTCGGCTTCCTGGCCCTGCTGACACTTGAGGAGATGATGGGATGATCCCGGGCAACGACAACAATGGCGGGCAGGAGCGCCGCACACTGTGGATCGTCCTGCTGCTGAACGCGGCGATCGCTGCGGGCTTCTTCGTTTCCGGCTTCTTCGCGGACTCGAGCGCGCTGATCGCCAACGGCGTCGACAACCTGTCCGATACGGCTGTGTATGCGCTGAGCCTTGTGGCGCTCACCCGGGGCCAGACATGGAAGACACGCGCCGCGGTCGCTTCGGGCGTCATGCTGCTGATCTTCGCGGGCGGCATCTTGATCGATGTCGGACGGCGCTACGTGCAGGGCAGCGAGCCCATCGGACCTACCATGATGGTCATGTCCGCGATCGCCGGCGTCGTGAATTACCTCTGCCTGCGGCTGCTCCAGCGCCTCAAGGATCCGGACGTCAATCTCCGGGCCGCAACCACCTTCAGCTTCAACGACTTCATTTCCAACGGCGGCATCCTGATCGCCGGCGTGCTGGTGCTGTGGTTGGGTACCAATTGGCCGGACCTGCTGGTCGGCTTCGCCACCGCCATCATCGCCATCAAGGGCGGTGTCGAAATCCTGCGCGACGCGCGCGCCGAAACCAAGAAAAGCGAAAGGAGGTCGTCATGAACGACAAGCTCGAACTCGATATTCCAGTATTGTTGCCGGACCTTCCTGACGCGGCCGACGCTTGCCTGGACCGTCTCGTATCAACCCTGTCGAAGCGCGAAGGCGTCGACCGGGCGCATGTGATCTGCCTCGACGGCGACACGCCGGCGGCCCTGTGCATCCATTTCGACGCCGCCAAGCTGCCGCTGCCGCGATTGCGTGAAATGGTGCGGGCCGCAGGTGCCGAAATCACTGAACGCTACGGTCATGCGATCTGGCAGGTGACAGGGATCAGTCACGAACGGCGGGCGCGCACGGTCAGCGATGCGCTATGCGCGTTGCCCGGGGTGGTACAGGCAAGCGCCAGCACCAGCGGGTCGGTCCGGGTCGAATATGATCGCCGAGAGACCACAGAAGAGGAAGTGCGCGCTGCTCTTCGCAAGCTGCAGGTGAGGGTTGGCAAGCGGGTCGCCGCCGATGACCATGCCGGCCACGACCACGGCCCCGGGGGCCACGACGCAGGCGAAGAGAAGCACGGCCCCGGCGATGGTCACGACCATAGCCACGCCGAATTTCTCGGCCCCAATACCGAGCTGATCTTCGCGCTTGCCTGCGGCGCGCTGCTGGGAATCGGCTATGCGATCGAGAGGCTGGTTGCCGGCGCACCGGAGTGGCTGCCCACGGCCTGCTATGTCGCAGCCTATTTCTTCGGCGGGTTCTTCACGCTGCGCGAGGCGATCGACAACCTTCGGATGAAGAAGTTCGAGATCGACACGCTGATGTTGGTCGCTGCCGCCGGCGCCGCTGCGCTGGGCGCATGGGCCGAAGGCGCGCTGCTGCTATTCCTTTTCAGCCTTGGCCATGCGCTTGAGCATTACGCGATGGGACGCGCCAAGAAGGCGATCGAGGCGCTGGCGAAGCTCGCGCCCGAAACCGCGACCGTGCGACGCGACGGCCAGACCAGCGAAATCCCGGTCGAGCAAATGGTCGTTGGGGACGTTGCCATCGTCCGCCCGAACGAGCGCCTGCCTGCTGACGGCTTCGTCATCAAGGGCAACAGCGCAATCAACCAGGCCCCGGTGACGGGTGAAAGCATCCCGGTCGACAAGGTGCCGGTCGCCGATGCCGCCGCGGCGCGGGCAAAGCCTGATGCAGTGGACGCGGAGAGCCGGGTTTTTGCCGGTACGATCAACGGTGGCGGCGCGATCGAGATCGAGGTGACACGCCGCTCCAATGAAAGCGCGCTCGCCAAGGTCGTGAAGATGGTGAGCGAAGCGGAGACGCAGAAGTCGCCGACGCAGCGCTTCACCGATCGGTTTGAGCGGATCTTCGTGCCTGCTGTCCTGATCCTGTCGGTGCTCCTGCTTTTCGCATGGGTGGTCGTCGACGAGCCGTTCCGCGACAGCTTCTATCGCGCGATGGCTGTACTGGTGGCGGCAAGCCCGTGCGCGCTCGCCATCGCAACGCCGAGCGCTGTCCTGTCTGGCGTTGCCCGTGCAGCGCGGGGCGGCGTGCTCGTGAAGGGCGGTGCACCGCTCGAAAACCTCGGGTCGCTCAAGGCGATCGCTTTCGACAAGACGGGCACGCTGACCGAAGGTCGTCCGCGCATCACCGATGTCGTGCCCGTCGATGGCGCCGACGAAGGCGAGCTGCTGGCGCTGGCCGTCGCTGTCGAAGCGTTGAGCGACCATCCTCTGGCCCAAGCGATCGTCAAGGACGGCCGCGAACGACTGAACGATCGTGCCGTGCCGACTGCCGGCGACCTCAAGAGCCTGACCGGTCGGGGCGTCACCGCGAGCGTGGATGGCGAGACGGTCTGGATCGGCAAGGCCGAGATGTTCGGGAGTGAGGGCATTCCGGCGCTGGGGCAGGGAGCGCAGAACGCGATCGCGAAACTGCGCGAGAACGGTCGCACGACGATGGTGGTCCGCAAGGGGGACCGCGACCTGGGCGCGATCGGCCTAATGGACACGCCCCGCGAAGCGGCAAAGACCGCGCTGCGCCGGCTGCAAGAGATGGGCGTGTCGCGGATGATAATGATCTCTGGCGACCACCAGAAAGTCGCCGAAGCGATCGCCAACGATGTCGGGATCGACGAGGCGTGGGGCGACCTCATGCCCGAAGACAAGGTTGCGGCGATCAAGAAACTCGCCGGCGAAGACAAGGTCGCAATGGTGGGTGACGGCGTGAACGATGCCCCGGCGATGGCAAGCGCCACGGTCGGCATCGCGATGGGCGCGGCGGGGTCGGACGTTGCGCTGGAGACAGCCGACGTCGCCCTGATGGCTGACGATCTGGCGCACTTGCCATTCGCGGTGGGCCTAAGCCGGCATACGCGTGGAATCATCCGGCAGAACGTCTTCGTTAGCCTGGGTGTCGTCGCCTTCCTCGTTCCTGCCACCATCC
Source organism: Sphingomonas sp. R1 (assembly GCF_025960285.1). GTDB lineage: Bacteria > Pseudomonadota > Alphaproteobacteria > Sphingomonadales > Sphingomonadaceae > Sphingomonas. The sequence continues at coordinate 51,291 of NZ_CP110113.1, forward strand.
TTGGCCTCGGTATTGGGCCAGCGGTGGCGGTTCATGAAGGATCAACGCTGCTTGTTGTCATCAATGCGCTCAGGCTGCTCGCCTACCGCGATCCGGCGGGGAAGGCAGCATGAAGTGGATGATCGCCTTCGACCTCGACGGCACGCTTGCCGAGAGCAAGCGGCCGCTATCGGAAGATATGGCCGCAACCCTCGCCCGATTGCTCGCCGTCACGGATGTGGCGGTGATCTCGGGCGGGGACTGGCCGCAGTTCGAAAAGCAGGTCGCCTCGCGTCTTCCTGCCGGCGCCGCGCTTGACCGTCTCTGGTTGATGCCGACCACAGGCACAAAACTCTATCGGTTCATCAATGGCGCTTGGCGCGCAGTCTATACCGAGCTGTTCGACGATGCAGAGAAGGCGACGATCCGCGCGGCCTTCGATCAGGCCCTGACCGATGCCGGCCTCGCCGACGAACGTATCTGGGGCGAACGGATTGAGGACCGGGGCAGCCAGATTACCTTTTCGGGGCTGGGGCAGGCAGCGCCGCTAAAGGAAAAGGAAGCGTGGGATCCTGACCGAAAGAAGCGGACCGCGTTGCAGGCCACGTTGCGCGCGACGCTGCCGGACCTCTCGATCAATCTAGGTGGCACGACATCGATCGACGTGACCAGGGCAGGGGTGGACAAGGGCTATGGCCTGAAGCGCTTGAGTGCTGAAAGCGGCGTCCCGCTCGACGGGATGCTGTTCATCGGCGATGCGATCTTCCCCGGTGGGAATGACTATCCCGCCGCTGAAATTGGCCTCGATACGGTGAGAGTGCGCGACGTTGCGGAAACCACCGCCGTCGTGACTGCCATCATCGCATGTCTGCACCGGTAGGGATCGCCGATGTTCGCGATCCCCGCCTTGGGCCTGAACGTCTGTGGGACTCTCGGCCCGACCTTACCCCTTTACCTCCGATCTGGAGCAATCGCGTAGAACAGGCAGGCCAGCATGTTTCAAAGCTCGTGGTGGGAGATAACCACCCATATCATCAGTCTCGCCGTCGCCTACGCGCTCGCCCTTCCTGTTGGCTGGGATCGCGAGAAGGACGCCCGCAGCGCAGGCATCCGTACATTCCCATTGGTTGCCATCGCCAGTTGCGGCTTCGTGCTGGTGGGCATTGCGATCCTCGGCCGCACGTCTCCAGCGCAAGCCAGGTTGCTCGAAGGTCTGATTACGGGTGTCGGCTTCATCGGGGGCGGCGCGATTCTGAAGAAGGGCGACAAGACGTCAGGCACAGCGACGGCGGCCAGTCTGTGGGCGACTGGCGCGCTCGGCGCGGCCGTGGGCTACGGCCTATACGACATCGCCTTCATCCTGAGCGCTACCACCTTCCTCACCCTGCGCTGCTCTCGTCCGCTCAAGCGCGCCACCAATGGCGACGTCGGCAGCTCGGCGAGCCGATGACGAGCCCTTGGGCGAGCCGATGGATGCGGCCTGTGCGATCCCTTACCCGGCGCTGGGCACCGGCAAGGACCATCGCGGCGCGTGACCGCCAACATCGCTTGCTGCGCTGGGCGACGCTGCTGGAGCGCAATCCCCACCAGATCATCGGCCTGCTGTCCCCTTCGTGGGCGGGCGGCGACGCGCGCGGCACGATGGTCGATCGGCCGAGCGCGATCGATGTCGCATGGAGCGACGTGGTGCTGCGGGTGATGGGGTTGGCGGGACGATCGCGCGGTGAAGCAAAATCGTTCTTCGGGTTGTCGGATGCCGAGCTGGATCGGATTGCCGCAGGTTCGTGGCGGTGTCCGGTTCGACCCGCTTGGCAGGTCGCCGTGCGGATCAGGAACGTCGAATGTCCGCGCCTGGAAAATCGGATCGTTGGGTCCGTCGTCGCCCTCCTGCTCGTGATTTGCGCGATCTCCTATTGGATCTTCTGACGAGGCTGGCTTGTGTTCGACATTATAACATCGATCCTCGCGTCACTCGGCGGCTTTGGCGTCTTCCTGTTGATGCTGGCGGAGAACGTCTTTCCCCCGATCCCGTCGGAAGTGATCCTGCCACTTGCCGGCTACACCGCTGCGCAGGGGCGCGGCTCGCTGTGGGTGGTGGCAATCGCCGGCACCCTCGGATCGGCTGCAGGGGCAGTGCTGTGGTACTATGTCGGCCGCTGGATCGGCATCGATCGATTGAAGCGCTTTGCTTCCCGCCACGGCCGATGGCTGACGTTGACGCCCGGCGAGGTCGATCATGTCGACCGCTGGTTCGACCGCTACGGTCGTTGGGCGGTTCTGTTCGGGCGCATGGTCCCGGGAGTCCGGACCCTGATTTCGGTGCCCGCAGGGGTCAGCGGGATGCCCCTTGGTCCATTCTTGGTCTCGACGCTCACCGGCTCGGCCATATGGACCGTTATCCTCGTGCTGGCGGGCTATGAGCTGGGCGAACGCTATAGCTCATCGAGCCGGTCAGCAACGCCGTGCTCGCGCTGGCCGTCATCTGGTATCTTTGGCGGGTCGCGACTTTCGGGCGATCAAGGGGTGGCCATTGATGGCTGACCTGCTGCCCGCCTTTCCTGCCGGCCTTTGGCTCATGGCGGCTTCGATGCTTGTCCGGATCACACGCTTCGCTCGTGCCTTTAGCCTGATCTCGCCAGCCAGCGCGATCGTTCTCATCAAGTGGGTTGGATGGCTTCACCGCAGCGGATTTCACGCATGGCGTCGCAACGGAGGGAAGTGGCGTTGGGCCGGAATATGGAGAGGATCGACATAATGGGGAACAGCAAGCAGCAGGCGATCATCGCCGTTGTCGCGACAATCGTTCTGTCCGGATGCGGGCTGATTAAACCACGCGACGCCGGCTATTTCCGCTTCCACGCGGAAGAGGCGAGACTGGTCGTCACACGCTGCGAGCGGGGCCAAGAGACCGGCAGCGACTGCGAGGCCGCGGCGCAGGCCGTGGCCGAGCTCGACGCGGCGGCGGGGCGGCAGTCCGGACGCTGAAGCGAGCCACCTTCGCCCGCCCCATGAACCGAATCACTATCACTGGAGAAGAATCGTAATGATCGGAAGCAACAGGCCGTTCGCGCTGATGCTGGCAATGACCGCTGTCTTAACCCCGCTTTCCGCGAAGGCACAGCATACCCAGCATGGGTCAACTGGTGCCGTGTCAGGCTCGCGAAACGAGCCGCCCGCTACGCGGGCCTACCGGGCCGCAAATGCCAAGATGCATGGCGATATGGACGTAGCCTTCACGGGTGATGCCGACGCCGATTTTATGCGCGCGATGATTCCCCATCATGAAGGCGCTATCGCGATGGCTGAAATCGAATTGAAGTATGGCCGAGATCCCGCCGTGCGCCGCCTCGCGGCCGCAGTGGTGGCAACCCAAAGGCGCGAGATCGCCGAAATGCGGACCTGGCTTGCACGTCGGCAACCCCGAAAGTAGCGGCTGATTGAAATGGTGGCGCTCACCGCCGTCAATGATGGCGACGGTCGTGATTTTGGGATCATAGGCCAGTCGCGCCGCCGCGTCCAGTTCAGGGGCCGTCTCAACGGCCATGCGGCTCAAGAGCCAGTCGGACGCGTCCTGGGCTAGGCGGGCGGCGGTGAAGATGCACCGCTTGTCGTTGCGCAGGGCCTGTAGCCAACTCGCCAGATAGGCGGCGTGGTCTTCACGGTCGTGAAGCTTGATGCCGATGGTCGCGCTGACGAACGCCGCCCCTAGCTCGGCAACCAATTCCTCTCGGGCGTAGTCCTCGCGCTTCGTGGAAATGAGAGAGGGACGGGCAAGTCGGTCAACATGTCCCGTCGCGTGGCAAAGTTCGTGCTGAGCTTTCCATTCGAAGTGCGAAAACGGCTGTAGCAGCAGGGGCTGCGTGGAGCCATCCTCCTAGCGCAGCGCTGCCCCTGCTGGTGCCCCACACTCCCGGCTCCTGTCCCCGGACCCGCTGCGCATGCAGCGGGCTCGGTTACGCCGCCTCAGCCGCTGATGCTCGTGCTATCGGGTAGGGCTTCGATGGCAGCTTCGGCAGAGAAAGCGGACCGGCAGCTCGCGCCCAAAAGCGGCCGCTCTTATCCATGTTGGTGCTGCGATCAGCTGTGGTCACTAAGGAACAACAATCGCTTGGCCGATTCCATGGCGCGTAAGCGACTGAGAGACTAGCGCTCCCGCCGCAGCAGGATGGTCGAATTGCGATACCACTTTCATGTTCGCAGCGGGTCGTATTCACGAGATGAGCAGGGCACTCATTTTGCCACGCCACTTGCAGCTCTGCGGGAGGGAATCGAAACTGCTGGCGCGCTGATCAAGGACGATTTCGTCAGCCTTTCGGATGGCGCAGAGTGGGTCATGACGATCACTGATGCTGCAGGGCTGGCACTGTTTGAGCTTCAATTCGTGAGCAGGATTAGGCCCGCAGCGGCGCATAATCGGGGCTGTGCTAACGACCGGCTATAGCGGCAGCTTTCCACCAATCTCGGCCATTCAGGCGAGCGGTCGTGTCAAAAGCCGCCATTCGCTGCTCGCCCCAGGGAAACGTCCGCTTTCAGCTCGAACCCTCCCGGCGACGGCCGAGATTGGGTGGTTAGCTGCCGTACGCGTGTTATCACGTCCTATGCTGACAAAACTCTTCCTGGCCCTGATCGCGACGGTCACCGTTGCGGGGACTCACTCCGGCGAACGTCGGCAGTCTATCCCCTCGTCAGACGAGGCGAAGAGTCGCTCCTCCGTCTCGGCTGCGACGCACGCGTGCAAGCATCTGAAAAAAATCGATAAACGCTCTACAGCTCCTCGGGTTGGCATTTCGGCCTACGAGGCATGCCTTGGGCAAAAAGCAAACCTGACACGTCCAGCAAACCCCCAGTTATGCACTCTTGCCAAGAGCGTCATGTCTACAGAGGGCATCTGCATACTTGGGGAGTGATGTCCGCAACTGGGCGGGAGCGGACCGGCAGCTTTTCCATCATCAGCGGACAGTTTGCTTTTCCCCGGCGGCGGTGTCCAGCTGACGCTTAACGCGGGGGAGGGGCGGTCTTCCCCGTCGCTTTGGGGGCTCGTTCCCCAATCGACAGTCATCCAGAGCCACGCGCGGCGTAGCGAAAACGCCCACCGACTGTGAGCTGCGAGCTGGCGCATTGTTGTTCCGCTGCCGGTGGTGCGGGTTGGCGCTTTGCAAGGCCTGCGCCATGGCAAGGGCTGCGCCAAGCCGCTTGTTCTCGACGATCTCGGCTTGGTTGACCCGCTGCATCTTGTCGTAGACGCGGTAGGGCAGTGCCACTTCGCCGTGCCGCACCTCGATGCGGCCATCGGGATACTCGCAGACATGAACGCGCTTTCGGGCCAGCGTCCGCGCCAGGGGCGTCGGCTCCAGGATGAACATCGCCTTGTTGTAGTGGAGCGCCAGAGCGCCGGTGACAGAGCGCTCGACGCGCCAGACCATCTCGGCTTCCACGTTCTCGTGCGGGGCGAGCGGCCGATGCGCGTCCCGAGGATCCGCAGGCGGGCAGGCGAACTGAGCATTGTGGCGCAGGAGGTAAGAGGGGAGAAAGGTGTTGGCCTCTTCGATGGAGGAGATGCCTTCAAGCCGCATCGCTTTCACGAGGCGGTTCTGGAGCGTGCTGTTCGCCCGCTCGACCCGCCCCTTGGCCTGCGGCGAGTTGGCGCAGATGATCTCGACGCCGAGCTTGTCGAGCGCACGGCCCAGGTGCGACATGCCGTCGCTGTCGGCAGTCGCGCGGTTGTTCCGAAAGGCGCTGTGCTTGTCCGAATAGAAGGCGATCGGCTTGCCGTGGCGCTCGAGATAGGTCCGGGTCGCCTGCAGGTAGGAGAGGGCGCTCTCGCTTTCCGCCATCTCGAGGTGCATCAGCTCGCTCGTGGCATCGTCGATATAGACCAGCAGGCTGCAGCGTGGCCCGCGACCCTCGAACCAGTCATGATCCGAACCATCGACCTGGATGAGCTCGCCCCGGCGCTCGCGCCGGTTGCGGGTTTGGTGGAGCCTGGCGCGCTTGGCGGCCTTGGCTTTCCACAGGCCCGCGCCGATCATCAGCTGCCGCAGCGTCTCGTGCGACAGCGTGATGCCGTGGCGCTCGGCGAGATACTCGGCCGCCAGCGTTGGGCCGAAATCGGCGTAGCGCTCGCGGACGATGCCGAGGATCTGCTTCCGGTAGGTTTCGCTCAACCGGCGATTGCTCGGCCGACCGCGCTTCCGGGATATCAGGCCAGCGGCGCCGTCAGTGCGGAACCTGTCGAGCAGCCGATACACTTGGCGCCGGCATAGCCTGAGCAGCTCGCCAGCCTCGCTTGCGGTGATCTCGCCGCGCTCAACCCGCTGCAGCGTTTCGTACCGTGACAACTCGCTCCGGCTCATCGCGACCACCGTCATCAGCGTGCCCCCAATTGCTCGGGCGGCATGCCACTCGGAAGGCGCCGACCAGAGATTGTGACATCTCTATCTGGCGGATGAGTGACATTTGTACGTTGCGCTTACACCGGTTAGAACGCATCCAAAACGATAATGAAAATTATGTAAAATCAATGAGTTAGGAGGTAGTTGGCTCCGGTCGACTTTCTGGGCTGTCCAAGCTTGGGTTAGCCGAGGTCTAGTCGACAATCGTGAAAGTGATCGGAGCGATGCGCTCGCGCGCGCTCAGCTTTTCCAAGGCGAGGGCCAGGTCCGATTGCCGGAATGGCTTCTCAAGCCGCGGCAGATCGGACGCGATCCCTACTGCGTCTGAATAGCCCGACGTCACCAGCACAGATAGCGTCGGAAACAGAGACACCGCGGTTTTTGCCAGCTCGACGCCGGTCATTCCCGGCATCAGATGATCGGTGACCATCACGGAGATGCGGGCATCGCTCCTTAGCAAGGCGAGAGCCTCGCTTCCCGATCGGGCCTCCACCACCTCAAAGCCCAAGTCGGCAAGCATATACGCCGTGCTGGCGCGAACCAAGTCCTCATCGTCGACCAGGAGGGCAACGCCAGCTGCTCGGATCTCTTGCAACCTGGGCTCCGCTTCAGCCTCTCGACGTGCATCGGTTGCTGGGAACCAGATCGATATCGCGGTTCCCTTGCCTACTTCGCTTTCGATGGCGAGAGCGCCGCCAAGCTGCTGTGCAAGCCCGTGGGCCATGGACAAGCCAAGCCCTGTTCCCTGTCCAATGCCCTTCGTCGAGAAGAACGGTTCGATAGCGCGTTGCCGCGTTTCTTCGTCCATGCCCGTGCCGGTGTCCACCACACGCACCACGACGTAGCTGCCGTGTTCAAGGCCGGAAATGGACACGCTGTCGGCCGTACAGCGACGCGCTTCCAGCAGCAGTGAACCACCCTGCGGCATCGCATCCCTGGCATTCACTGACAGGTTCAGCAGCGCCATCTCCACCTGGTTGGCGTCGGCTACCGCCATCGGCAGATCAGCCTCCAGATTGAGCTGTAGCTGAACCTGGGGGCCCATCGTTGTTCCGATCAATTCCGACATGCCCAGGATGAGCGCTGCGACATCCACCGGTTCGGGCTTCAGCGGTTGCCGGCGGGCGAAGGCCAAAAGCCGTTGGACGAGCGTGCGCGCCTTGTCGGCGGACTGAAGCGCGCCACTGATCAGGCGCTGCTCGCGATCGCCGCCGATCTGGCGGCGATGTAACATGTCGAGGCTTCCGATAATCGGGGTGAGGAGATTATTGAAATCATGGGCAACGCCGCCGGTCAGCTGCCCCATAGCTTCAAGCTTCTGTGCTTGGCGGAGGGCTTCTTGCGCGCGAACGAGTTGTTCGGTTCGCTCAACAACAAGATGCTCGAGCGTTGCGGCAGAGCTCTTGAGAGCCTCCTCCATACGCTTGCGGCTCGTGATGTCGATGGATACGCCGGACAGGCCGATCGGCGAACCGTCGGAGCGAAACGATGTTTGTCCGCGGACGCCGATCCACCGAACCTCGCCGCTGGGTGCCAGGATCCGGTATTCCACGTCGTATTCAACACCGGTGGTCAGGCTCGAATGAATTGCGTCTTGTACCCACCCGCGATCCTCCGGGTGAATGGCCGCGTGCAGATCCTGGTATGTGAATGGCAGCACTGGATCGCGGCCAAAGTTCTTACGGCAGGTCTCCGATGCCTCGAGCGTGCCGGTGGCAACATCGAAGTACCAAGTGCCCATCTGGCCTGCGGCCAGCATCATGGCCTTGAGACGAGCATCTTCGCTGCTCGCCTCCGTTAATCGTGCATTCTCGAGCGCAATAGCGGCCAAGCGCGCCAGGCTCTCCAATCTCGCAACACTATCCGCCGCCGGCTCTTGCGGCACCGACCAATAAGCACCGAGGGCGGCCACTGCGTGCGGGCGGCCGATCGGCGACATGGCCAGGCTCCTGACGAACGTCGGCGCGTAGGCATCCTGCGGAACCCTCGGATCCAAGCGAACGTCGGGAATGATGACGGTTTGAAGGTGTAGCATTGACCAACCGGAAATGCATTCTTCGATTTTGAACCGGCTGCCTCGCCACAGAGGGGAGACCGCATCCTCCGCGATATAGAAGCAATGCTCGCTATCCCGGAGCACGACGGCGATCCCTTCGGCGCCGACGGCCGCGCGTGCAAAATCCCTCAGAACCTGAACCACCGCGTCCATCGATTTGGCGGAGGCAAGCGCTTCGCTCGCCTCGATCAGGAAGGATTGCGCCCTTGTCGGGTCAGGCGAAGAAGCAGAGCTCGATGTCATGAACGCCTTCCAAGCTAGCCACTTATCACGCCCCCTCGCGCGACGCGACTCTTCGCATCCTCCCAAAACAAACGGGGCTGCGAACCGGCAGTGTCCGCAGCCCCGCATTCCAAGGAGATCACTTGCGTAGGGTCTGATCCAAACGCGTACCACATGGATCAGGATCCAGTGCCTACCACGACCTTCCTTTCCACTCCATTGACGGAAACCGCGTATGTGCAGCCACAATCTCTCGCCGCTCCGCGGCAAGCTCGCTTCCCCCGAGAACGCCTACGCTGTCGCCGTGCAGCTCCGCGCATCGACCGGCACCGAGCAGTTCGTCGTCTCCACCGGCAACCCGATGCAGCCCTTCCGGGTTAGCGACGAGCCTCCGATCGGCCAGGAGCGGTTCCTCGCGCTCGTCGCTTGAGGAACCACTCAGCGGAAAGCATCCACCTTCATCAGCTCAGCGGCCGTCGGGCTCTCCACCGTATCGGCATCGGTGAAATACCGCACCTGGACACGCTTCGACGCCGCCTTCGCCATGCTGCCGCGCGCATACAGGATCGCCTTGAGCCAGCTCAGGTCGGCCACGGCCTGCGAAAGGTGCAGGTCGCACACCAGATGCCAGATCCGCTTCTGGAACGGCCCTCCACCCTTCAGAATATCCTCGATCGCCAGATAGCCGGCGCCGAACCGCAACCCCTTGCGGTGATCAATCTCCAGATCGGCGATACCTTCGAGCAGCTGCGCGACCGAGTAATAGGCCGCTGCGAGATCGATTCCGATCGACGCACCCGCGAGCATCCGCCGCGAGTGGCTTAGCTTCGTATCTTCGAAAGCATCGCGGAGCGCGATATCATAGTCGAAGTCACGCAGAGCATCGTTGACGTCCATGGGCACTCTCCTTTGCAGGCGCGCCGAATAGAACATATTAGGAACATAGGCCAGCGTTATTTGCTGTTGCTTGCGCAGAAGCTTGCAACGCTCGCGCGCACGACCAATGCTTGTTTACCGACTTCTTGCATAGGATTGCTGCATGAACCCCGATGACGACGCTGAGCGCCTTGCACTCTGTCTGCCTGAACGGATCGCGGCACTCTCCGACGAGGAGCTGCGGCAAGAATATCTGAGCAACACTGCTGAAGCTGGCGATCCGCTCCAGGACGCGCTGGCGGCGGAGCTCGAAATTCGCAACATCGACCTGTGATCAAAGGGAGGATCGCGGTGCCCCAGACCCTGACCCTGAAAATTTGCCTCGTCGCGATCGCCGCCGGCGCGGCAGAAACCGGAATCTCATTCGGCCTCGGCCAGGGCGCTGCGGCGCTGTTCTTCCTCGGCGTGACGATGCTGCTAACTTTGGTCACTGTCGCTGCCTATCCGCTGCTCGGATCGGAAGCGCGCGAAAGCGGCCCAGAGTGATCGGCGTGAATCCCGCTGTTCCTTCCCCACGGCGGCCCCAAGGAAAGAACAGTTTCTTGGCGATTGCCGGCAGATGAATTGGCCTGCGGCCAATGCTTCTGTTCGTTGGCCGGCACCGGTGCCCTATCTCCGCGCCTGAAGGCGCTCCGACCGAGCCCGCAAGCGGTCTCGGCCCTGTCGGGTGACGACCACCTATCGTGGGACGCGCTGCAGCCCGCACTCCCCTCCCCCGAACCAGGTCGCCCGCTGACCATGCACCCCTAGCAGCCTCCGGCTGTCGAATGACGCGCATCGGCGCGTCATGGGCTGCTTGTGAGCCCATGATCTCACCGCCCCCTACGCCGCCTCTCAGTGTCTCCGCGTTACAGCCCTGCCCGCCGCGGTCGGGGGCAATAGGGTATCGGCCTGCGGCCGATGCTTTTGTTTGTTGGAAGCCCCCTCAACAGAAATACCGGGCCTAAAGGCCCTACGGTATCCAACGCGCAAGCGCGTCGGAGCCTCCGTCATTTCTGTTGCCCGCGCCGAACAGGCCTGCGCCTTGAGCCCCTGCGAGGACGGCTCCAGGTGCGATGAGATCAAGGGCGAGCCGCGCTCAACGCAGCTATAGAAGCAGAATTGGCCGCATGAGCGGCCAATGCGTTATTTGCCCTTTTCTTTGCGGCCCCTCGTCGGGGCCTTTTTCTTGCTCGGACTCACCATGTACGATGAGTTTTCGTCAAGAACACAATGCGCTTAAATACTTAGAGAGGAGAGAGTAAAAGAAAGATGTCGAAAGGGAAGGGGAGAGGCCCCGCCCGCGACAAGGGGGAGAAGCCCCCGCCTACTGGAGTAATGATCATGAACATCGGTCAGTTCAAGCGCGCGGACAACGGCGATCTTATCGGTTCGATCGCCTCGGTTACTATCGACCTCCCGCGCCTCGGTCTCCGCCCCGTTCGCAGCGACAATGATCGCGCCCCCGCCTTCGAGATCATGGCCCTGAACGTCGCCCGCCGCTGGGTCGTCGTGGGTGCCCTGTGGGAGCAGGTGAGCAACTCCAGCGGCGAAACCTTCTATCAGGGACGGCTCGAAGATCCGAGCTTCCAGAACCCGCTTCCGATCATGCTTTTCGGTGACGATGTGGACGGCTTCCGCGTCGTGTGGAACCGCGAAGAGCGCGGCAACCGCGACATGGACGGCAACCGCCGCCGCCGCAATCGGTCGGAAAATACCACGGAGGAAGCAGGCGAGCCCGCCATCCCGCCGCTGTCCGACATGGCTGGCGAGGGAGCCGCACCCCGCCGCCAGCGCGGCCCGCGCGGCCAGCGTAGCGATGCTTTCGAGGGCAACGCCACCGAAGGCGGCCAGCTGATCGACGCCGCCGCCGAATAAGTAACCGTCAGACGGGCGGGGAGAGCGCTGGAACCGCTCCCCCGACCCTGATCGCAACCGACTGCCAAGGATTGCATGCCATGACGAAGGAAACGACTTCCGCCCGCCTTACCAGCTTTGCCCAGCTTGGCGAAGCCCTCCGCACCGAACGGGAACAGGCGATTGCCGCCGCGTTCGCCGAAGAAACCGCCGCCCCTGAATTTCTCGAAGCGTTCGGCGACGTCGGCGCGCTTTCGATCGTGGAAGGAGGCGCGCCCGCGCAGGAACTCGACATGCCCGAGCCCGCCGAGGCGCAGCACGATTGCCATGCAATCATGGTCACCCTTTTCGACCTGTTCCGCGATACCCGCCTAGAGACGAGCGCGCAGGCGATTGCGTGGGGTTTCGTGAACAGCTTTCACTTTGAAGCCGCCAAGCTGGCCCGCGAAGAAGACGCCCTTTCGCTCGAACTCGGCGAGTTGATCCGGCACCCGGACCCCTCCGAAATCTATGCGGCCGAGCTGGAGGAACTGCAGCTGCGCACGCAAACCAAGATGGAGCAGCGAGCCGCTATCGAGTGCATGCGCGACTATGCCGCCGAATGCTACCGCAGCGAGACAGGCCGCCCGTGGAGCAGCGCGCGCGGAACCCGCGTTTCCAGCGCCACCACCGCAAGCCAGATCGCCGCCGCCGACTTCCTCAAAGCCCGCGCAACCGCCATCCGCGAACAGCGCGCGCCGAGCGGTCCCCTTGTCGTCTTTTCGGGCGGGCAGGAATGGCACGACCACGAACAAATCTGGACCCGGCTCGACCAGATCAAGGAGCGCGTGCCGAACATGACGCTTTGCACCACCGCTCAGCGCAAGGGAGCCGACGCGATCGCCACCGCGTGGGCGGCAAGCAAAGGCGTGCCGGTTGTCGCCTTCACCCCCAACACGGCGCGCCATGGCAAGCGCGCGGGCTTTGTTCGCAACGACCAGCTGGCGGGCCTCCGCCCCGTTGAGGCAATCGTCTGTGAAGGTTCGGGCATTCAGGCAAACTTGCTCGACAGCCTGAAAAAGGCAGGCGTCCCCACCCACGCATTCCGCCATTCCAGTCAGGCCCCCGCCCCGCAGCGTAGCATGTGGGGATGAGGCAAAGGGCGGCGCCCCTCGCGCCGCCCTCCCCCGTTTCCTTGGCAGGAAAGAGACTGGCCAGCCCCGGGGCGATCCCTCCCCGGCGCTGGCCCTTTGTCGTGCTTTCGGGAGTGGGGGAAACCCTACAGGTTCCCCCCACGCCAGGTCGCCGCGCGCGCCACCACCAGCCTCGCCCCCGCCGGGGCTCGCTGGCGGCGTCGCGCGCGGCGACCTTCCCCCCTCCGGTAAGGGGCTGCCGCAGACTTTCATCATAGATCAACCGCGCATTCCGTAGCGGCCCACCCGGCAATTCTTGCCGTCTTTTGCGACGAACCGGGAAATCCTTGCCGCCCCACCCGGCTCGCTCGCGGCGCGGCCAAGCCCTTCGGCTTGGGCGCGCTGGCTACGCCTCGCCGGCGCCCCCGCTTCGCGCGGCCGATCGGCCTGCGGCCGAGAGTGGAGAGGGAAAGAGAGAGGCGGTCTCAACTGCTTGAAAGGGCATGCCGTGCTCCTCTCGAACTGTATCGACATCATCGCCTCAGACTATGCCCGCATTGCCCGATATGCCGAGCGCAGAGCGAGGTTCTTGGGCGGCTTGGACTGGTCGCAAATGACACCCGAATTCTGCCGCCAAACCTCGATGGCAGACGAGTGGGTCGAGCTCGAAACCGCCGAGGCGTGGAGCTACCTCCAACACCTCGATTCCCGCCTCGCGCGCGAGGGCGACGGCCCCATCGAGATGTTCGCCCGCTTCGTCATTCCCCCGCATCTCCTGCTGGCCGCGGTGCCCGCCTGAGCGAGCGAAATCGAAAGGATTCACCGTGGAAATCACGATCAAGAAGCTGCGTCACTGCGCCTCGCTGTCGCAGGAAACACATGCCTTTACCGCGATCATTTGCGTAGACGGCGTAGCGGCGTTCGAAGCCAGCAATGGGGGTTGCGGCGGCCCAGACCAGTACCACGAATTGCGAGGCTACTCAGGGCCGAGCACCGCCGCAATCGATGCGTGGCTCGCGGCGAATACGCCCCCTTCCAAAGGGGAAAGCTACGAGCTGCCGAACTGCCTCGAATTCGTCGTATGTGACCTGATAAACGCCGAGCTGGCGCGCAAGCGACTTGACCGCCTGTTGAAGGCCAAGGTCATCGTCATCGACACCGCCGAGGGCGCTCCGGTGCTGTTCGCCTACAAGCTCAGACCCACCCCGGAGGCGCTCGCCACAATCCGCGGCAGGATCGCAAGCGGTCAGATGCGCGGCGAACTGGTGAACGGCGCAGAAGAGCCCGTCATCGCCCGCGCGCTGTCGCTGGTATGATCCGGCCGGGGTGACCGGTGATCGCAAAATGAACCGGCTCGCTCGCGTCGGTACGGCCCCTCCGGGCCTCCCCTAGCTACGCATTGCCGGGAGAAGGCGTGGACCGGGGCATCGAGCCCCGGCCCACGCAGGGCCCGTGTGGGGATCTCTTTCTCAAAGATGTCCCAGTGTGTTGGGCGCGGCGACGAGCCTCAAGGACGGCGGGGCCCCACCATTTTCCCTGCGGGAAAATCGTTGCCCCCACCGCCGCTTACGCGGTCGCTGCGCGATCCTTGACCCTCGCCGCCGCACCCAACGCGAGGGACCGTCTTTTCGACGATCTAGGAGGATCATCATGGAGGTTCTGTTGTTTCGTGCTCTGAAGAGCGCTAATATCGATGAGGAAACTGCTGCCAAGGTGGTGGAGGCGCTCGAGGAGCACATCGACGTGGCTATCGGTCAGGCAAACAAGGCACTGGAAGCAAAGCTCGACGGCATCAAGATGAGCATGGACGCGGTCAACAAGGGCGTCGATGTAGTCAGCAAGGGCGTCGACCAGATGCGGGTGTGGATGATTATCATCACGAGCATCATCGCGATTATCGCGGTGCTAGGGGGTGCTGCAACGGCTCTAGCGCCGTACCTGAAGTAAACATCGGAGGGGCGCTTGCTCCTCCTTTTTTCATGGGCCGCGAGGGCAACCTCGTGGCCCTTTTTCATGCGTGTTGCGACGCTGGCTCTTCCCGGCTCGCTCGGCCTCTAGCAATGCCCTGGCGGGCATCGCGAGGCACTACGCATCGCCGGGCTAAACCGGGACGATCAGACGCGCCCACAGGGCGCTAGAGAGGAGGGAGAAAGGGGAAAGCGGTTCAACCGAAGGAGGTGGCAATGTCCATCAGGTTCCGCGTCGACGACGGCTTCAATCCCCTCACCATCACGCCAGCGATCATCAGCTCCGACCAGCTGGTCGAACTCTGCCGTCTGCTTCGCCGGGAAGCGCAGCGGCTCGGAATCGACCTGATCATCCCGGAGAAGGCGACGATCGTCGAACGCAGCTTTTCGTTCAGCGCGCGCGTCTGCCCTCTCTCGCTGGCCTCGGTATCTGCGTGCTTCGACCACTATCCCGGCGTCATCGAGGTGCTTGAGGAAGCCCAATTCCGCGGCCGCCGCATCCGGGTCTGGCGGTCCGACGATCGAGATATCTGGCTCGGCCTCTCCTACGATTCCGACGCTGCGCCCGCACTGGAAGTCCCTGACGAGCGCGGCTCTGCAATCCTTGAAATGCTGGGGCTCGACGGCTCGGAAACCATGGGCGCAATCCCATTAGATGAGCTGCGCCGTCGCCTGTCTGATCCGATCATTCACCGACGAATTTCGGACGAGCCGGAGCTGGTGACCTATTTGCCCCAGCTTAACGAGATGGCGCGCGTGAAGACGCTTGAAGGTGCACCGCATCTCGCTTGGGCCTGATAGCCCAATCTCGGCCTGCAAGATAGAATGGGAAGCGCTGGTCTGGCGGCCACGCTTCCCATTTTTTTTGCCTGATACCGTTGAGCCGGCGGAGCCACGCCCCTGCCCTGCTCGCTCGGCTTCCGGCTTCGCGCCCACGGCGCTCGCCGTCGCCTCACATCGCCGGACAGGCAAACGGCCGCACGCGGGTTCCTGTCGCGTGCGGCCGCCGCATTGCTTGGACCTCGAAGAGACTAGGCTGAAGCCTCCAGCCTCTTCTCCACGGTGTCCAAGCCCAGCTTCTTCACCGCCTTCATCAGGCCCTCCAAACGGTCGATCGGCATCCGGAGCAATCCGGCCTTCTCGACCGCTGCGATCGCCGCCTCCCGCTGCTTTGCCTGAAGCGCCTTTCGGCGCTCAGCCAACTTGCGTTCCTCGGCCTCGATCGCGGCCTGTTCAGCATCCAGTGATTTGGCCATTTCCTTGCCTTTTCGGTCAGGCTGATCGGGCTCTGAACAGGCCCATCTTAACCGCTCCCGGATCGACGGAAAAGACCCCCTGCCCCCCTACAGGATCGCCACCGATGACCGACACTCTGCGACCGAGAAGACCCGCGCGCGAAGCGCTTTCAAATGACCGGTTTCGCCGTTCGGCGAGCCGGTGCCCCGCGGAATCCGCGACGCCATCCCAACGATCTGAATCGGTCAGCGGCAGGATCAACTCCACCCACGATATGGGACTACAGAGAGCACACCGTACGCACCAAGGTGCTTAGGTTTCCCAGTCTTTCCAATACGTTAGCAGGCAGAAACGGTGTATGCGCAGTGCATACAAAAGCGCAGCGCTGCGCATACACCTAAAATCGCCTTCAATACCAATATGTTAGGTGTATTCGCCCCGCATACAACTTGCGGCGTGCTCAATGCTTAGACGTTGCAACAGCCCCTCGTAGCAAGTATGAGGGCGTCTATTCCGCAGTGCCCATCAGCCTCCTTTGCCCGGAGGCTGATCAATGAAGTCAAAGCCAAGCACGACCCGCTTAAGCGCGGATCAAGTGGCACAGGTCGAAGCCATTGCCCAGCGGCTAGGTTGCTCAACCGGCGAAGTCATTCGGCGCGCCGTCGACCAGTTCCTGCTCGGTCAAAAACTTATATCTGATAGCGACGCGCGGTTGCGTCGGGTTTGCGAGTACGCGCAGCTCGCCCTCGACGTGATGATCCAGGAAGACCTTCCGGAGCGCCGTGACGGCATCCTCCTCGAAGTGAACAACCGGATGGATCGCTATCATGGCGCGCGCTGACATCCGCAGCGACGGCCGTCCCGTCACCGTCCAGCACCACTCCGCACGGGGCGAGGTAAAGCGCAATTCCGGCAACTTCACCCGCGGCAGTCAGCTCCTCAGCCATGAGGTTTTGATGTGGCTGTCGGGCGCGAAGATGCCGGTCCTGATGTGGCTGGTGATCTTCGCCCTGGCATACACGATCGTGCTGTCGATCACGCTTGATGAGAACAACATCCAGCTCATCTGCATGCGCATCCTTTCGGCGCTTTGGGGCTGGGTCTCGCTTGATCCCATGAAGCAGGTGAACCTCCTCCTGCCCGACGGGTCCGTGCGCCAAACCTACATGGGGTATGTGCCCTATGTGCCTGAGGTCGCGCTGGCCTGGCACAAGGCTATCCGCGGCCTGATTGGCTGCCTGTTCATCGCCACCTTTATCACCGTTCCAGCGGCTGTCTGGTACGTCGATTTCTCCCGCCGTCGCGGCAAGAACATCCTAGAGGAGCGGCACGAGCGCGGCGCCATGCTGGTGACCCGGGAAGTGCTCTATGCCGAGATCGTCCAGCACAACCAGGTCGAGTTCGAGAAAGAGGCTGCCAACCTCTTTCCCGGCCATACACCGCAGCAGGTCCTTCGCATGCCCTTCGGGGCTCGGAAGGCCGCCGGAATCCATCACCCGTACACCCTCGCCGGCATTCCCTATCCGCACCGCCTAGAGCAGTCTCACACGATGCTGATCGGCACCACCGGTGCCGGTAAGACGACCGCGCTGCGCAAGCTGATCAAGCAGATGCAGGAGCGCCAGGATAACGCCGTCGTGTTCGACCTGACCGGTGCCTATGTCGAAGCCTTCTACGATCCCGAACGCGACACGATCCTGAACCCGCTGGACGCACGCTGCCCCGCTTGGTCGATCTTCAACGATTGCGTGACGTATTCGGAATTTACCGCCGCTGCGGCCGCCCTGATCCCGTCCGACGGCGGCTCGGCAGAGCCCTTCTGGGCCATGGCTGCGCGCACGCTCTTCATCGAAATGTGCATGAAGCTCATCGAGAAAAAGCAGACCAGCAACCGTGCGCTCGCTGAGAACCTGATGACGGCCGATCTGAAGGCGGTCCACAAGTACCTGGCCAAGACGATCGCGGACCCGCTGACGGCGCCGGAAGCCGCCCGAATGGCAGAGTCCATCCGCGCGGTGTTCAACACCAACGCGCAGGTGCTCCGCTTCCTGCCCGACGACGGCGGACCCTTTTCGATCAAGGACTGGATAACCCGCGACAAGAAGCCGGGTTCGATCCTCTTTATCACGTCGAACTACACCGACCTGGAGATGAACCGCGCACTGCTCACGCTGTGGAGCAACCTCGCCATCTACGCCCTGATGGAGATGCCGCGCACGCGCTCGCTCCGCACCTGGTTCATGTTCGACGAGCTCGGCGCTTTGCACCGTCTGCCAGCAATCGAAAGCGGCCTGCAAACCGCCCGAAACTTCGGCGGCGCGATGATCCTCGGGCTGCACTCGTTCGACAAGCTGGTGCATGTCTACGGCGAGGAAAATGCCCGCAATCTTTCCTCTCTCGCCCGCACCAAACTGATCCTTGCCGCAGCGGACCTGGAGACCGCCGAACACTGCAGCCGATACATCGGCAGCCGCGAGGTTCGGCAGATGGATGAGGCCTACAGCTACGGCTACAACAACACCCGCGATGCATCGACGCTGACGCCTCGCAAGCAGGTCGAACCGCTCGTCATTCCCGACGACATCACGAACCTTCCCTCGATGCACGGCTTCGTCAAATTTCCTGACGGCTTCCCCGCCGCGCGTATCCAGCTGCAGTGGGAGAATTACCCCACCGTCGCACCCGGCTTCGTAAAGCGTCCGCCGGCGCCGCCGGCGGCAAGTGTTCGCGGAAAGAGTGGTGGAGGTGCAGACGGAGAAGTGGCGGGCGGTAGGGACGGCTCGCCCGAACTGGTGGAGGAGGTAGGGACTTCCCCCAGCGCCGCAGCCGCACTTGCCGCGGGGATCCTCGCGCAACCCTCCGAGGCGTCCGAGGAGGAGGCCCAGATCCACCGGGAGGCGCAGGATCGTATGGACCCCTCAGCGCCTCGGCCCGACGCCGAGAAGGGCGATGACGACACCAACGCCGAGATTACCCGGCAAGGCGATGCTGAACGCGGAACGGCAGCACTTAGCCACCGCGACGATCTCGCTGCCCCGCCCGCCGCAGAGGTAGAAGATCAGACGTCCATTGAGCTGCGCCAGGACTTCGGTCCGAGCGACGACGGGATGGGGATGTAGGTCATGCACTCCATTGCCTCAATCGGGTCAGCAGGGTCCGCCGCTGACTATTACGGCAAGGACGATTTCGCCTCGGCGGACTACTACGCCGGGGAGAATGCAGCCGACTATAGCGAGTGGGGCGGCGCCTCGGCCGAGGAGGCAGGCGTCTCCGGCGAGGTCACCAAATCGGACCTGGGCAAGATCCTGAACGGCCAGCTCGCTTCAGGGGAGAAGGTCGCCGACTATCAGGGGCGACGTCCCGGCTATGACCTGACCTTCTCAGCGCCGAAGTCCGTATCGATCATGGCCCTGGTTGCCGGCGACAAGCGGATCTTGGGCGAGGACGGCGCACACACGAAAGCGGTGCGCGCCACGATGGCGTGGGTCGAGAAAAACCTCGCCGAAACCCGGAAGGATATCGACGGCAAGAAGGTGCCGGTGAAGACCGGCAACCTGGTCTACGCGCTCGTCCAGCACGACACCTCTCGCGCGCTCGATCCGCAGCTCCACATCCACGCACTTGTTGCGAACCTGACCAAGAGCCCTGACGGGAAGTGGCAGGCGCTCCACGCCGACAAGATCTGGTCGAACAACACCGTGATCGGCTCGATCTATCACGCCTTCCTGCGCGCCGAGATGGAGAAGCTCGGGTACCAGATAGAGACCAAGGGCAAGCACGGCACCTTCGAGGTTGTCGGCGTGCCGAAGGACGTGATGGAGGTGAACAGCCAGCGTCGTGCCGAAATCCTGAAGGTGGCCGGCGAGCTGGGCATCAAGAGCACGCAAGGAATCCGCTCCGTCACCGCGCGCACCCGCGATCCCAAGCTGTCGCTGGAGGACCGCGACAAGATGGTTGCGGATTGGCGGGAGAAGGCAGCCAGTTTTGGCTTCGACGGAAAGGAGCTGATCGCCGCGGCTATGCGGGCCTCCGCCGCGCCGGAGAACGCGAGCACGCTGCAGCGGGGCTATGCGTTCATGGCCGAGGTCGTGCGCGGCGCGCGGGAGTTCGTCAGCAATCTCACCCGCACGCCGGATCCCTTGGTCGACAAAGGCGTCGCGCGCTTTGCCTCCTCGCCGGAGGCGGCGCGGGCGCAGTTCGCCGTTGCCTCGGCGATCAGAATCCACGCGCAGCGCGAGGCAGCCTTCGACGTTAACCGGCTTTCCAAGACCGCGCTCGACCTCGGTCTCAAGGGCGTGACCATCCAGCACGTCACCGAGCGGATCGAGAAGCTGGTCGAGCAGGGGCGCATCATTCCCGGTGTCACGCGCGAGGGCGAGACGAGCTGGACGATAGTGACCACCCGCGAGGCGCTGCAAGCCGAGCAGCACATCCTCGACCGCATTGAGGCGACCAAGGGCCGGGCAACCCCGATCGTCAACGCAGAGGCCGCGCCCGACCGCGTACAGGCCGCATCCAAGCACGAGCTCAACCCGGGGCAGCTTGCCGCCGCGACCCTGATCGTCTCGAGCACCGATAAGATCGTCGCGATCCAGGGCGTCGCCGGCTCGGGCAAGTCCACCATGCTGCAGGCGGTCGCCCAGACCTTCGAGGGCGCTGCCCGCGTCGCTGAGAGTGGCGGCAAGCGGCTGCATGGCCTGGCTTTCCAGAACAAGATGGTCGGCGACCTGAAGGAGGGGGCCGGCATCGAGGCGCAGACGATCGCGTCCTTCATCTGGCAGAACGAGCGGTTCCTCACCGACAGGACCAGCCCCGCCGCCGTCGAGAAGCGGGCAGAGATGAAGGACACCATCCTCGCGGTCGACGAAGCTTCGATGGTGTCGACCAACGACATGGTGAAGCTGATCAACATTGCCGAGGCGATCGGCGCCGACAAACTCGTCCTGGTCGGCGACCGCAAGCAGCTCGGCTCGATCAATGCCGGCAAGGCATTCTCGCTGACCCAAGCCGGCGGGATCACCATCACCTGGATGAACGAGAACCTCCGGCAGAAGACCGACCAGCTGAAGACCGTCGCGGCGCTCGCCAATGTGGGCAAGGCAAGCGCGGCCCTGAAGGTGCTCGGCGACAAAGTGACCACGCACGAGAACCCTGCCCTGCACGCAGCCGAGCGCTGGCTTGGGCTGAGTCCGGAGGAGCGGGCGTCGACCGCGGTCTTTTCCTCGGGTCGAGAATCCCGCGCCACGATCAACAACCGCATTCAGGAGGGCTTGGCCGCAGAGGGCACCCTCAAAGGCGAGGGCCTGACGCTCACCGTGCGCGAACGGGTGAACCTCGCCAGCGAGGAGCTGCGCTACGCGAAAAACTACGAGAAGGGACAGATCCTCGACGTCACGGGCAAGATCCCCGAAATCGGGCTTCAGCGCGGCACCTTTACGGTCATGGGAGTCACCCCGCGCGGCAAGGTCGAGCTGGACCACAATGGCCGCCGGCTGAAGATCGATCCGCAGAAGCTCGATCCTACCATCAAGCGAGACCGCCTCGAGCTCTCGGTGCCGAAGCAGATCCGCATCCACGAAGGCGATACGATCCGCTGGACCGAGAAGGACAAGGATCGGGACCTGCAGCGGTCCGCGCTGGCGCGCGTCATGTCGATCGACGGCAAGGGTGTTACGGTCGAGACGGCAAGCAAGCAGGTGCTGACGCTGCAGCACGGCGACGCGATGCTATCGCGCCTCGATCTCGGCTACTCGCTCAACATGCACATGGCCCAGGGCGTGACTGCCGATAAGGGTATCATGGCCCTATCAAGCGCAGAGACCAACCTCACCAACCAGCAGCTGTTCAACGTGGGCGTCACCCGAGTGCGGTCCGATCTCACCGTGGTGGTGAACGACCAGGAGAAGGTCTCCCGCCAGCTTGATCGGAACACCGGCATCAAGACCTCGGCGCTGGAGACCGTCGGCCGCATCAACATCGATGGTCCGGGGAGCGGCAGCCCGCCGAGCACCGGCACCGGACCTAAGACGCCGAGCGGCCCATCGATGAGCTTCAGCCTCAGCTCGAGCGACCTTGGCTCGCTGCCTCCCCTGCCCCGGTTCGATGAGAAGGATGCGGCCCGCTACGCCAAAGGCGGCGACGACATGGGTCTCAGCAAGAAGCCCGACGACATGGGGCTGGGGGAAGCTGGCAAGGGCGCGAAGGGGTCGCCGGTGCCAGAGAAGAATCTGGGGCTCGAACTGTGATCGGCGCCGCCCCCCCCAACCGCATCACACACCGCAGAAGCAACGACCACGAGGAGGAACAGCATGCGTAAGGTTATACTGACCGCGGCCGCATTGGCCCTTTCGATCGGCACGGCCAGTGCACAGAAGATGGGCAAGGGTGGCACCGGGGTCGACGAGACTTCAGAGGTGCCCAAGTGCGTTCAACCGTTCGGCACGATGGCGATCGTTGAGAAGCGCAGCGCAGCGTCGCCGACGGACGGCCTCCCTCCTCAGATCGCGGCTATGATGCGAATGGCAGAGGCGCAACAGAACGGCGGCCAAGCCCGAGTTGACCCGATCCCCCTTCTGAAGCTGCTCGCGGCCAACTCCAACTGCTTCCTGATCGTGGATCGCGGCGAAGGCTTCGATGCCCTGCAGCGGGAGCGCGAGATGGCAGGCTCGACCACTGCCGGCGCAAAGACGAACACGCTCCGCGCCGCAGACTATCTCCTCACCGCAACCGTGGTCTACTCGGACGGGAACGCAGGGGGCTATGGCGGCGGCGCCGGCGGGATGTTCGGGGGCGGGTTAGGCTTCAAGAGCAAGAAGCTGGAAGCCCAGGTCATGCTGGCGCTCGTGGAAGTGTCCACCGGCATTCAGCGCGCGATCGCGAGCGGCCAGGTCCGCAAGAAGGATCTCTCGATCGTCGGCGGCGGCGTGCTCCTGAACGCCGGTATTGGCGCTCTCGGCGGCAGCTATACTAGCACCGACATGGGCAAGATCACGTCTCTGGCCCTGCTCGACGCCTACCGGAAGCTCACCACCGACGCGAAGGTGCGGCTTGCGCCGCCGGCGGCCGCCGCAGCGCCAGCACCGGCGCCCGCCGGCGCCAGCGCGACACCAGGGCAGCAGTGAGGGGAGGGGGAGAGGAAGGGCGAGGATGCCAGCTGGGTAGCCTCCCCTTCCTTTTCTGAGAGGTGCGCGATGGAGCTGCAGGCTGATCTCTTTTCGGATGCCACGACACGTGAGATGGTCGAGCTGGAGGCCGAGACTCGGCAGCCAATGGCCGCGCCATGTGCTTGGCGGAACGCTGCGAACAAGCCGTGCCGGCGGCTCGCGCACGAGCCGGTTCTCATGGACGGCGAGCAGTTCTTCTACCGAGGGCATCCGATGCTCCACTGCATGCCCGAATGCTTCCGAGTGACAACCACCCCGGCAAAGGAGATTGACGATGGCGTCTGATCCCCCGATGCGGCTCTCCGGCAAAATGACCAGGACGCCGCGCGGCCGCATGCTCTGCGACAATGGCGGCATGCGTTGGCGCCTGACCGGAGAAGCTCTCTCACAATGCGACGACGCCGAGGAGGTCACGATCGAAGGTGTCCGACGCGGCCTTTCCGTGATCGAGGTCTATTACGTCGGAAGGGCAGGCGCATGAATGCTCCCATGCAGATCCAGGCAGCGCACTGCCCCTATTGCAAGAACATCCTGTTCCAGAACCTCAAGCGACATAAGGTCCGCGGTTGCCTCACCTGCAAGCGACCGCTCGTGATCGCCCGCAGTCCCTTCGGGCGCCCGCGGCTCTACCGGATCTACAGCGTCCTGGACGTCGGCATGCTGGTCTATGCGCTGCTCACGATGGCACTCATCGCCTTCTTCGCGCTCACCGGCCACGGCGTCACTGGCTTCGTGAAAGGCTTCAGCATCGCGCTCTTCATCGTGGGTTCGGTTCTGTGCGTCGATGGGGTGCTCGCTGTACGGACAGCGAGAGACAAGACTTGGGGGAAGCAGCGCCGAGGCATCGCCGCGCGCACCATCGGCGCAGGCAAGGTGATCACTGGCCTAATTGCGTTCTTCATGACCTTTGTGGGTGTTACACTCTGAGGACTTTGTAGCGAACTGTCGCAGGTAGTTGAACCCTGGCGGCGTGTTGGTATTAGTGCCGCACGACCCAAACTTAGTAGGCGCTCCGTGGTGGAGCGCCCTTTTTTTGCCTATGCTCTTCGTCCGCGCGCGCTCGCAAAATGTTTGGGCAGGCACCTATTTCGCTGCAACGTTCGATCAATCATGGCGTTTTACGCCCCCAAACGAGGGGAAGTCATGATCGAGAGCCCAGCTTACTGTAACGACCGCGCGCGCGAGCACCGTGAGGCCGCTGAGGCAACGCCGCTCACCAACGTCCGCCAGAAGCACTTGCAGGCCGCGGACACGTGGGAGCGGATGGCTGCGCGGAAACCCACCCTCAGCCGCCATTTGGATACGCCGGCGGGAGACGGATCCTCGGAATAGCGGCAGCCGCGCAGGCTTAGGCCTGGCTATCGCCTTGTGCTTCGATCTCCGCCAGTTCGGCACGGTACTGCTCGATCGACCGCATTAGGAAGCTTGGCGCATCAGGGGATGGGCGTTCGTCCCGCAGCCGGCGGGCCCAGCGCCTCACAAACGTCTCGATGCTCTGCATGGCGTCCTTCGTGTGCTTCGGTGTCGTGATGTGCGTGTCGTTCTCGAGCAATGAGGCGATGCAAAGGGACAGAGTGTCGATAAGGTCATCGGCCGTCGCAACTCTGTCGGAGGACATGGCTCGAAACGTCTGCATCATCGCAGGTACGATGTGCGCTGCGACCTCCTTCTTGTTCTCGTCCGACACGGTGAAATCAGGGGTAGGGGTGGCGGCCAACACTAGTCTCCTGAGCCAAGGCGACCGCCTAGCAGGCGATCATGCTTGCGCAACGTCTGCAACGAACACCGTTTCCTGAGAAGCTCATCAGCATTTCATGCGTTCTCCTTCGCTTAGGAGAGCAGCTATGTTCGACGAGCAGGAGCACAACCGGGCAGTTGAGCGAGCCCGGGCCCTTCACGCCCAAGAGGAGCGTGAGAAAGCGATCGCCAGAAGCCTGCCCCCAGGTCCCGAGCAGGACGAGCATTGGATGCTGGGAGAGCGCCTCTCGGATACTGCGTGGTCGATAGAGGAGGAGTTCGACCTCGACGCTGCGCCGAGCGGCCTATGGCCGGAGAAACAATCCCTCGCCTGAGGTACGGCAACCTGCACACGCAACGAGAGTTCAGCCCGCATGACAGCAAAGCCGAATAAGAAAGCCCGCCCCCAAAACGTCGAAGCCAAACGGCCGTCAAAGGGGTTCCTCAGAAGGAATCGTAGCCTGATTGCAGGAGCCGCAGGCGTGGCCGCCCTTATCGGAGGAGCAATCTACCAAACGCGGAAGGACGCTGATGAGCCGGGTAGCCGCTCAGGCGCCACCACCGCGTAGCTCCGAACACCCGCTAATTGGCAGCGATCGATATCACCCGCCGAGGCAGCGATCTCGGCGAGGCTCAGCGGTTTCGCTTCGAGAGGAGAAGACATGGCAGACGACAAGACGCAGGTTGGTGGCCAGGATCGCAAGCGGATCTCGCTTAGCGAAGACTACGAGGTCCGTGACTGGATGGAATCGTTCGGTGTGTCGAAGGAGAAGCTCGTCGAGGCAGTGAAGGCCGTGGGCGATCGTGCTGACGACGTGCGCGATTACCTGAAGCGCTAACCTGACGAGCGGTAGGCATCGCGCTGAGCAGAGCTGAGGCTCGCTCGGCGCGGCTCCGCAGCCCCCTTAGCGAGCCGACCCTCCCGCGCGAGGAGACGGCACATACGGGTAGGCCAAGCGCACCACTTCGGCGGCTTTCTCGATTGCCTCCATCTCCCCGGGTTTGCCCTTGGGATCGATCCGCCAATTTGATCTGGGCGCGTCGATGATCGGCAGAGCGGTCACCGGTCCGATCAGCTTCAGCCAGTGCGCTTCATCCTCACCCGCCGCGCCGGCTAGAAGGTGCGCAAGCAAGTTGCGGATATCATCGGTCGTTGTGGGCTTCGTCTCCGGCATGGTTCCAACCCTTCCTACCGCTTCAACACCGGAATGTGAGAAATGGTGGCATGCCCGCGGCGCCGGCACGTGGTGCAGCGCAGGCGGATCACCGCTTGCTGGACGCTGCTATCCCTGCCGAACCGCGAGAGGATCTTGTCTGCGGGCACGTTGATCGTGCGTCCGCATTCGCAGACGATCCGCATATCCGCGCGCTCAATGGCCCACTCGCCGAGGGTCTTGTACGAGCCTTCGACCTTAGCCGGCATGTCGCGCTCTATCGAAGATCATGCGGCGTCACCTCCTCGTAGCAGCCGGCGCGCCGCAGCTGCCGCACAATGCCGTTGAACGCGGCAGTCACCCCTTGGGACCGCCCAATCTCATTCTCCTGGCCAGCGGCATCCCAGTAGCAGGTCAGTGGCCACTTCTCTGGGCAATGCGGCAGCAGGCAGCGCAGCGCCAAGCGGATCTCGGGCAGATCGACGCGGGATTGCGCGCACCTGGTGACCCCACTTCTCAGAATATGCACTGAGAGCGCGATTACGACGCGCTGATGCCTGGCCAGCTTCGCCATCGATCAATGGAAGTCATGCGACTTGAACCGCACGACGTCTTCCGGGTCCATGCCGTCGGCGTGCGGCGGCCAATATTGGTTGCGCGCCTCGGGCTTCCAGGCCTCGCCGCCGCGGTCCGGGGAGCCTGCGTGCCGCGCCCCGTCACCGCGGCCAGTCTTGTGCGGGAACGACATTTCCCCCACCCTGTGCAGCAGATCGCCGTGGTCGATGATGCGGTCGCAGATGACGTGGATGACCTCGCCTTCCTTCTGCACCCGCCCCTTCAGGCCCACCATCGACGCTGACATGATGGTCCGGCGCTGCGCCTCGAAACGGTCGGGCCAGAGGATCCCATTGGCGATTCCGGTCTCGTCCTCGATCGTAATGAACAAGACCCCCTTCGCCGAACCCGGCTTCTGGCGGACCAGGACGATGCCGGCGACTTCGACGTGTCGGCCGTCGCGGATGTTCGCCAGATCGGCGCATTTGGTAACGCCCCGCCGCCGCAAATCGTCCCGCACGAAGGACAGCGGGTGCGCGCGGAGAGACAGCTGCAGCGAGCGGTAATCCTCGATCACCTCGCGCCCATCGGTCAGCGGCCGCAGCGCGACCTCTGGCTCCACCCCTTCCGCGCTGAAGCGCTCTGCCGCGCGATCGGCGGCAGCGAAGAGCGGTAGCGGTGCCTCGCCGAGCCCCCTCACCTTCCAAAGCCCTTGCCGGCGATCGGCGCCGAAGCTGTGGAAGGCGTCGCCGTCAGCAAGCTTCTCGATCGACGTGCGGGGAACGCCAGAGCGCCGCCACACCTCCTCAACGCTGGCGAAGGGAGCGGTGCCGCGCGCGGCTACGATCTTGGCGCCATCGGCGTTGGACAGCCCGCGGATCTGCCGCAGCCCGAGGCGGACGGCCAGGTAGCGGCCGCCGCCCTTCTCGAGCGTGCAGTCCCAGCGGCTCGCATTGATGCAGGGCGGCCGAACCTCAACGCCATGCTCGCGGGCGTCGCGGACGATCTGCGCCGGCGCGTAGAACCCCATCGGCTGCGCGTTCATGAGGGCTGCGCAGAACACATCCGGGTGGTGGTGCTTCATCCAGCACGAGGCGTAGGAGATCTTCGCGAAGGAGGCGGCATGGCTCTCCGGGAAGCCGTAGGAGCCAAAGCCCTCAAGCTGGCGGAAGGTGCGTTCGGCGAACTCTCGCGGGTAGCCACGCTCCACCATCCCCTCGATCAGCTTCTCGCTGAAATGCGAGACGCCGCCGGAGAACTTGAAGGTGGCCATCGCGCGGCGCAGCTGATCGGCCTCGGCGGCTGTGAAGCCGGCGCCGACGATTGCCACCCGCATTGCCTGTTCCTGGAACAGCGGCACGCCCAGCGTCTTCTCGAGCACCGCGCGCAGCTCGGGTCGTGGGTACTCGGGCTTCTCCAGCCCCTCCCGCCGGCGCAGATAGGGATGCACCATGTCGCCCTGGATCGGCCCTGGCCGCACGATGGCGACCTGGATCACCAGATCGTAGAAGCGCTGCGGCTTCATCCGCGGCAGCATCGACATCTGCGCGCGGGATTCGATCTGGAAGGTGCCGAGGGTGTCCGCCTTCTGGATCATGCCGAACACTGCAGGATCATCGTCCTGCAGATCCTTCATCTCGACATGCAGCCCCTTCTCGGCCTCGAGCAGGTTGAAGGCCCGGTTCATGCAGCCGAGCATGCCCAATCCCAAAATGTCGACCTTCATGAATTTGAGCGCGTCGATGTCGTCTTTGTCCCACTCAATGATCTGGCGATCGTCCATTGCCGCCGGTTCGATGGGCACCAGATCGTCGAGGCGATCGTGCGTCAGGACGAAGCCTCCCGGGTGCTGGCTCATGTGCCGCGGAACCCCGATCAGCTTGCGGGCAAGCTCGAGCGTCAGCCGTAGCCGGCGATCGCCGATATCAAGGTTGAGCTCCTCGACCTGCTTCTCTCCCACCCCTTCGGCCGACCAGCCCCAGACCAGACCAGCGAGAGAGGAAGTCAGATCTTCGGGCAAGCCGAGCGCCTTGCCGACGTCGCGCACGGCGCCGCGGGCGCGATAGCGGGTGACCACCGCGGTCAGCGCCGAGCGATCACGGCCATAGGTCTCGTAGATCCACTGGATGATCTCCTCACGACGCTCATGCTCGAAGTCGACGTCAATATCGGGCGGCTCGCGCCGCTCGCCCGAGACGAACCGCTCGAACAGCAGCTCGTGCTTGATCGGATCGATCGAGGTGACGCCGAGCACGAAGCAGACGCAGGAGTTGGCGGCCGAGCCCCGACCTTGGCAGAGGATCCCGCGCCGGCGCGCCTCGCGCACGATTGCGTAGACGGTGAGGAAGTAAGGGGCATAGCCCAGCTCCTCGATCAGCTTCAGCTCGTGCGCGATCTGATTGGTATAGGCAGCCGGCACGTCGCCGTCGAACATCTGGTTCACGGCTTCGGTCGCCAGATGTTGCAGCGCCTCCTGTGCCGTCAGCCCATCGATCAGCCGCTCGTGTGGGTACTGGTAGGCCAGCTCGCCCAGGTCGAACGTACAGACCCGCGCAATGTCCACACTTGCCTGCAGCGCATCGGGATAAGCGCGAAAGCGCCGGATCATCTCGTCGGGCGACTTGAGCGCGCGATCGGCATTCACCTCGCGCCGGTAGCCGAGCTCGTCCACCGTGCATTTCTCGCGCACCGCCGTCACCACGTCCTGCAGCAGCCGCGCGTCGGGTGCGTGATAGAGCACGTCGCCGGTCACGACGGCGCGCACCCCGGCACCGCCTGCCTGGCTTGCCAGCGCGTCGATCCGCACCGCGTCCCCGGGGCGGCGACGCTGGAACAGCGCCATGTAGCCGCGGCGACCGTAGACCTTCTTCAGGTCGCGGAGGGCCGCCAGGTTCTCCTCGTCGGCCTCGTGCGGCAGCAGGATGGCGATGACGCCCTCCGACCAGGGCTCCAGATCATGCCAGTGGAGCAGGCATCCCCCCTTCCCTGCGCGCTTCTTGCCGACGGTCAGCAGCCGCGTGATGCGGGACCAGGCAGGGCGGTCGGTCGGGTAGAGCAGCAGCCGGCGGCCGCACGATAAATCGACGCGCGTGCCCGCGATTGAGCGGACCCCTGTCGCCTTCTGTGCCTCCCATGCTCGGACGACGCCGGCGACGGTGCCGATATCGCTGATGCCGATCGCCGGGTAGCCGAGCAGTGCGGCGGCGGCGAACAGCTCGTCAGGGCTCGAGGCACCGCGCAGCAGCGAGAAGTGGGTGAGCACCTGCAGCTCGACATAGCGGCTCATCCGAACACACCATGGATCCACCAGGACAGGTCGCCGGTCTTGTCTTGGAAGCCGTCGCCGCGGCGGAACACCCAGTAGCGACCGCCCTCCTCGTCCTCGACGCGGTAGTAGTCGCGGACCGCCCAGGTCTCGGCATCGCGGCGCCACCACTCGCCGTGGACGCGCTCCGGACCATCGCCGCCGACGATGGTGTAGCGCTTGCCCCGCCACTCGAAGCGGCGTGGAGGCTGATCGGGCAGCAGCGCCAGCACGTTGAAGAGCGGCTCGGGCCGCGCGAACAGCCGGATCGGGCGCTGCCATGCTGGCCACTCTCCCGGCTGCTCGTTTGCATCGACCTGCGCGACCGCGCGCTCCGGCACGTGACTCTCGACAGGAGCGACGCGGAAGACGGCGCTGGGGCCGATCCTACCGGCTATAACGTCGACAAGACGCGACGGATCGCGAACCATCGTGTCGCCGGCGAGAACCGCGCCCAGATCGACGGCATCGAGCGGCTCGGTGTGCGGAGCGACAAGCCAGAACTGCTCGAGGCCCATTCCGGGATCGATGCGATCGATGCGGAGCTTCAGCAGGCGCAGCAGGTGCGACACCTCCCGCGTAGGCCGCGATGTGCCGATCGCGACCACCTGCTCGCCCCCATCGACGCGCAGACCCGTCAGTCGGAGCGAGCGGGCGCCGAGCCCCCTCTCCTGCAGCACCTGGGCCAGGTCGCCCAGCAGATCGCCCATCACCTCCTCGATCGCCTCGGCGGTGCCAATCGGCTCCAGCAGTCGGCGCTCGACGAACGGCACCTCGGCGTCTTCGCGAGGGGTGATCGGCTCGGCTACCGCGCCCAACGCCTGATCGAGGCGCTCGATCGCCGGCAGACCAAGACGTCGCGCGAGCGGGCCGCGCGCGACAGGCAGGAGATCCGCAATCCGTTCGAACCCGAACTTCCGCGCTGCAGCTTGTGCAGTCGCGGATAAGCGTAGGGCGGCGATCGGCAGCGGTGCGAGCGCCTCGGCCGCCTTGCCAGGCTCTACCCGGGTCAGATCCTCGCTGCCGTAGCGGGCGAGGGCATGTGCAGCGCCAGGAGTGTCGGCGATGGCGACGCGCGCGGTGAAGCCCGCACGGCGGCAGAACGCCTGCAGCCGCCGGCAGAACCGCTCCTCACCGCCGTGAAGATGCTCGCAGCCGGTGAGATCGATCCATAGGCCGTCAGTCGGCGTCACCGCCGCCGTGGGGGACCAACGGCGCACCGCCAGCAGCGCAAGGCGATCGAGAAGCGCAGCATCCGCCTCGGGCTCTGCGGGACGGAAGTCCAGGTCTGACACCAAGGCGCGGGCGTGCGTGGCGGCCATGCCGGGGCGGATGCCGAGCGCTTGCGCACCGAGGCACGCGGCCACGACTTCCTCGCGGCGGCCCACCTTCCCCACCAGCGCCAGCGGCGCCTCTGATGTGGTTTCAATATGAAAACGCGGTGCTTCCGCAGTGCTTACGCCGTGAATTGCCTTGTACGGGTTGCTGGCAGGCTCCGAGCGTCGGCCGAGCTCGCGCATCGGTGGCTTCGCGTGCGAAGGCAGCGCGGCGATCTGCGCTTCGACGTCAGCGCGGGGATCAGCGCCTTGCCGCGCCCAGCGGGCACCAGGTCGCCAGCCTCCGCCCCTCGGCACAGAGCAAGTGCCGGGATCATCGTCGACGGGGAGCTGAAGTGCTGGCCGCTCAGGCGGCCGCGATGCGCGCCGTTCCAACCGTCTCAGCCGCTCGATGGCCAAGTTCGGCAGGAACAGCGAGACGACCCGTCTCATCGCTACCCTCCACAATCAGGGAGAAGGGGGCCCCACCACGCTGCCGCGCCAGCTCAACCGACCACCTCGGCCGCCCAACGCCGGCGACGCTCAGCCGCTCGGATGGCGCAGCGCCGATGCGCCACCGCGTCCATGCGGCCGACGGCTCGTCCAGCGGATCCTGGTCGCGTGCGCGTCGACGGCGCAGCAGCAGCACCGGCATGTCCGCCTCCGCGGCCACCAGCTGCAGGCGGCGCGTCGCGACCATCGACACCCGGGTTGCTTCGGCGACGATCACAGACGGCGTGCCGTCGCGCACCGCATCCTCGATGACGGCCAGGAGTGCGACATCGTCCCGTGGCTGCGCGTAGATGACGCTGGAGGATGGCAGGCCCGCTTGGGCCAGACCTGGCGCGTAGAGGTCGCTGCGGCAGCTCGCCCACAGCACCGGTCCATTCGCCTCCGCGGCCTCGCGTGCAGCGATGCCGGCGAGGAAGAGCGTCGTCGCCGCATCATCGACCATTGCGACGCTGCGCGCTGATGCCTTGTGGAGCGCGCCGGCACGCAGCCCCCCTGCCCCGAGACGGCTGTCGATCGCGTCGACGCCGAAAGGCAGCACCCGATAATCGGTCGCGGGCGTCGCGATCGTGCGGAGGTGCGCTATGCTGGGCGCGAGGGACTCGAGGGCGGTGGTCATCGTGTTCTAAGACTCTACTCGTTCCCTTTATGTTCCATTAAGAGGCTGGATCGGTCAAGGCGGGGCAACCACGGAGCTGTGGATTGACGGAACGGACCTGGAACAGCCCGCGGCCTTAGGTTCGTTGCAGATGAGGATCCGGATGCTAGCTTGCCCCCATGTGCAATAGAGCGCGCTATAGCGGTGAACCCGAAACGCTGTTTGGATCCGTGGCCGAGCTGTTTGAAGAGCGGCCCCGAGACAACCGGTTCAACCCGGTGGAGCTGCGGCCGAAGTCGCGCAACTATGTCATCCGCGAGCAGGGCGGAAAGCGGGCCTGGGACGTGATGACTTGGGACGTCCTCGGCGGGCAAGCCGCTTACCCGATGACGAACGTGAGGAACCTCAAACTTCCCCAGTGGCGCCGGCTCGCTGAGAAGCCAGAAAACCGGTGCCTGATCCCGCTGACCGAGTTTTGCGAGTTCACCCCGGAAAAGCACGATCTGGGGGACGGCAAGCCGCCGCTGAAGGGCGAAAGGTGGTTCAGCGTTGTGGATCAGCCGACCTTCGCGGTCGCCGGCTTTTGGCAGCGCACGGCCATCGGCCCCAGTTTCACGATGGTGACGTGCGACGCCAACGCCTTGGTTGAGCCGATCCATCCCAAGGCGATGATCACAATCCTTGCGCCTTCCGACGTGGACCGATGGCTTAGTGGATCGTACGAGGACATCGTCGATCTGCAGCGGC
This sequence comes from Sphingomonas sp. R1, assembly GCF_025960285.1. Classification (GTDB taxonomy): domain Bacteria; phylum Pseudomonadota; class Alphaproteobacteria; order Sphingomonadales; family Sphingomonadaceae; genus Sphingomonas. The sequence continues at coordinate 84,111 of NZ_CP110113.1, forward strand.
CCTATGATGCGAGCCGCATGACCGTTGCTGGTCCGCTTTTCCCGACGCGGCAGCAAACACCTTCGGCATAGACGTGGGCGCCTTCCCCCGCCGGCCAGGTACGGCTCGCGCGGCGGGGATCGACATCAACGTACCACGGCGAGCGGGCGCGCTGCGATACGAGGGCGTTCCTCAGCCGATCGGGGTGATGCGAGCCTCGAAGAAGGCCCAGTTGCCATCCTTGTCTTTGAAGTCCGGACCATCGGCCCAAGCCGATTGCAGGGACGCAAAATCCTGCATCAGAAACATCACCGTCTCGCGGTGCCCCTCTGAAATCGTGATCGTCTGATGCTCTTTCGCGTAGAGCTCAAACTTGGGATCTCCCGAAGGCCAGTCGTAGGTAAAGACGTCAAGCTCCGCCAGCATCAGAGACGAGGGTGGGTTCTTGAGGTAAATAGCCAGCTGAGGCCGCTCGATCGAATATCCACTGCTCTCTTGCTTCTCGAAGATCAGATCGAACGCGGCAAACATGTAGTCGCCATCATCGAATTGCCCCATGCCTACTGAGCTCGGGCTCGTGTACTCGATCCACCCCTTGTCCGGGACGCTCGGACGATCCGGCCTCAGCGTAAGCCACGGCGTTTTCAGATCATAGGGAGTAGTCTTGCCTAGAAGCTTGGCAGCGCGAGCGCCTCGCGTGCGCATCAGCTCGGCAATGCGGGCCTGATCGATCCTGACCCTCTTTGGATCAAACCGCTTCGTGGTGATCGTTCGTAGAATTCTTGGAGAAAGCATTGCCGACTCCCCCTGGTAAGGACTCGAACTATCGCTGAAAGCTCGGAGATTGCCAAATCAATGTTCGGCTTCTGAAGATATTCAGCTATCTTGTTTGACGGGCATCTTATTCCGCTCGCCTGGCTGCAACATCGCTGATCTGATGGCCGAATTTCGATCCCTTTGGCCGCCGCACCAGTTGATACTCAACACCGATCCGTCGAGGTGCGCTGGCGCGTCTGGAAAGCGTTCGCTCAACAAATTGCCGAGCAGCGGCTTCGGATTGAAATGACACGCGCAGGCGCGAGCCAGCAGCCCCGATGCGTCCCCACGCGAGCTCTACGAGCACGCACCCGAAGAGATCTTTGCTGACGGTGATCTCGTAGGATCGCGCCATGTTCTTTGCATCACAGCGAGCTTGGAGCTCGCAGCGCCAATCGATCAGCTTGGTCGGCAGGTCCAGCATGGCTGAATCCTGCTTTGCTATTCGAGGCGAGGCCAACAGAGAGTTTGAATCAGCGACACATCAGTGATTCAGCCGTTCGATCACTGCCTGAGGCCCCGCGCCCGGGTCGGGCGGCAAGCGCCGGGTGGCAAGTTAGGTTTTTACGACCTAAATCCCGGCAATGACAGCTCACCCAAAATCGTTGCTTGATGGCCCAAGGCTCGCTCCTCTCGCCGGCGGTAAACCAACCGGTTTAGTCGTGCTCCTTCACGGATACGGGTCCAATGGCGACGACTTGATCTCCCTTGCCAGGATGATCCAGCCCTCTCTGCCCGGGGTAGCCTTCGTCGCTCCCAATGCGCCATCGCTGATGCCGCGGATGGCGAACGCTCACCAGTGGTGGGCGATCGAGACATTCTCGGCGACGGAGCGTGCGACGGGTGTTGCAAATGCGGCGCCTGATCTGGACAAATTCCTCTCAGACGAACTGAAATCCCATGGTCTCGCAGATGACCGTCTACTGATCGTCGGCTTCAGCCAAGGCGCGATGATGGCGCTGCATGTAGGGCTGCGCCGCCAGAATCCGATTGCGGGGATCATCGGTATTTCGGGGATGCTCGTTAATCCTGCGAGCCTGGAGGCGGAGATTGCCAATCGGCCGCCGGTGCTGCTGATCCATGGGACGGCAGATGATGTAGTGCCGTTTCGATCTCTGGAACTGGCGTCGCAGGCGCTGAGCGCTGCACACGTCCCCGTCACCACGCACGTCTCGAGTGGCCTCGGACACTCAGTGAATCAGGAGGGGCTTGCGGCGGCCGCAGCCTTCGTGGCTCGCGTGTTGCCCTGATGCGCGAGAGGTTACGGGTGCTCTTGGGCCGTAAGCCGCCAGGCAGCTTTTGGGTCTGGAGATGCGAAAGCGGACATCGGATTGCGGCTGCTGACTCGTGCTTTCAGGTATCGCGTCTCCTGCCCGCCTCTGGGCCGAAGCGATCAGGCAGCTTTTAGGCCCACAAACGCGGAAGCTGACATGCCCCTCACCTCGATCGGCTCGTGCTTTCGGGTCTGGCGAACCGTCCGCTTCGGCCAACCTTGCCAACACACTTAGAGGTCAGCACGTTTCAGCTGGTTGCCATTTGGCACCAGAACTTCTATGTGGTGCCAGAAGGAGACTGCAATGACGGCCCTACAACGTATCGAGACCTCACCGCCGCCTTTCGTGCCTGAGCCAATCTCGGATGACGAGGGCGCGGCCATGTTTCGTGCCGTTGCCAACTTGTTCAGGCTTTGGGACCTAACGGATGAGCAAGCTTCAACGCTCCTCGACATGCCGTTGCGTACTTACCGTCGCTGGAAGACTGGCGCGCAAGGCAAACTAGATCGTGACAAGAAAGCACGCCTCTCGAACCTGATGGGTATCCATAAAGCGCTACGGCTAATCCTGCGTGAGCCGCAGCGTGGTTATGCCTGGATCAAAGCCGCAAACGATGCCTTCAGTGGGCGGACGGCGCTCGAAGTCATGCTCGGTGGCGAACTGACCGACCTGATGCGAGTGCGGCGCTACCTAGACGCTGAGCGCGGCGGTTGGTGATTGAGCCAACGCACCTAACGCGCGCGAGGATTGAGTGGAATGGGGCGGTCCGGATTATACGGAGCCTTTACCCATCGATCGATCTATTCGAAGACATCGCCGACCCAGCTGATTGGCCGCTCCTGATCGCTGCCGAGCAAAAGACGAATCCGCGGCTAATGGAGACCATCGGGGCAATCGATCTGGTACCCCCTGAGCGCCGTGTAGCTGGTCCGGGGGCGAGCTATCTAATGGCGCCGTTCACACATGTAAGCACAGATCGGCCTAGTCGTTTCAGCGACGGGCGGTTCGGTGTTCTGTATGCCGGCAGCCGATTTCAGACGGCCCTGCTCGAGACGATTCACCATCACGCCAGGTTTATGGAGCGAACCAGAGAAGCGCCGGGCTGGACTTCCCAGTTCCGCGAGATCATCCTCGACGTTCGGGCGGAGCTGCACGACTTGCGAACGGACCCCGAGAGCGTTTCCGACGTCCTGCATCCGAAATCCCACACTGCCGGTCAGGCTCTTGGAGCCGCACTCCGATCGATGGGCAGCGATGGAGTCGTTTATCCAAGCTTGCGCGACGAAGGCGGAGAATGCGTCGGCCTCTTTCACCCAGACCTCGCACGGAATCCGCGGCAAGGCCGCCATCTTGATTATCACTGGGACGGTCGCCGAATCGATCTTTACCGAGACGCCGGCTCTGGCGAGGTATTTCGGATAATAGCTGACGGTAGCGCCCACCCGCCGAGCTGAGCATGACTTACGCCCGCAGCAACTGAAGCGATTGCGGCCGATAAGATTACACGAGGCAGTGACGGGGTCTGGGACAAACCCGTCGTTCCCGAGCCACAGGTCCAGTGTCAGCTTTTGCTAGAAGTCGACATTCAATGGTTGTTCGGGCCGCATTGTTAGGACGGAAATTGGCCGACGCGATCAAACCGCCGGCCTATCCGTTGAACGTTCCCCATTCCTTGATGTGATCGCGCAGATCGTTGCAGGCTGGCGCCATGCGCGCCTTTGCGTCCTTGCCAGCTTCGTAGCTGTACGGGATTGTAGTGATCCCGCTAAGATCGCTTGGCAGCTTGAGCTTATCCTCGCGCGGTTCCATCAAGATGGCTCGCTTCCGTCCGAGCCTCCCCATGAAAAGTCCCAACTCAAAGACGACATTATCTCTGGGTGTCGGCCACTCGCTGCCACGGAAGAGTGTGAGGTCGTCGCTATGGGCCACGGCAATGGCGAAGTCCGCGTCGTCGACTGCGTTCTCCAAGGCCTCTACCGCATAGCTCGTGGCCCTAAACACGCCGTCAGTCCAGAGCGTAACAAGCGCATCATGCGCCAGGGCGCTTTGTATTATCTGCGCGACCGGGAGTGCTTCGGCAGACGATATGATGAAGACTTTAACCTCTTCGCGATGCTTCCCGACCAACTTGTTACGCTCAAACAGCCTCCGGGCAAGGGTGCGCGCAAATGCCCTGTATATCTCGGAATATCGGCTTCCCAAATCGGAGAGACTGGCGTTGGTCAACTTGCCGACGATTGATTGCTCTGCTGCAATCACACTAGCTGACCGTCGCTGAGTCGGCTCAATGGCGGCCATCTCGCCGACGTGGTTCCCTTGGCCCCGAATGGCGACTTGACGGCCGTTTACCTCAATGCGGAGAGAGCCTGCAATTATGAGGTACAAATCATTGTCCGCTGCATCCTGCGCGATGATGGTTTCACCCTCGTTTAGCGAAAGTAACTCAAGCTTATCGGCCATCTCGAAAGCAAGGTCGCGGTTGCTGCCCATCATGGGCTGCATTAGCAGTGCGTCGATTAGGTTGGGCCGCCCAGCGTCACCGAGAAACCTGTCGATCATCGCAGTCATTAGGCAATCACCCTCCAATAGGTCGTTGAGAAGATCGGGTCCTGGTTGTGCTGGCTCCATTTCCAGCTCTGCCAGATGTCCTCGCCATTCGAGCCGACTTTCTGATTATCCTTAAGACGGTCGTGGACGCGCTTCGTGATCCACGTCGGTTGATCGGCGCTCAGAGCGGTGAGCTTTGCGGCGAGGTTGGCAGCATTGCCGATCCACACGATGTCGTTGTCGCCTCGGACCCCCGTTCTCGCGGCCCGAATCTCCGAAATGTCGATGCCAATAACGTGTCGGATCTTGAAGTCCGTCGTCCAGCCCTTCTCGAGCTCGGCCTGAACGATATTCTTGACCGCGTAATTGATCTCCAGCGCGCAGGAGACGGCATCGTTGCACTGGCTCTGGGAGATGAAGATCCCCATTACGCGATCGCCATCATAGGACACGATGGTGCCTCCATGACGTCGGATGAGGCGCGAGGCAGCGTAGAGGAAGGCTTTGTAGACCTCGCCAGCGAACTGCCATTTCATGGTCTCGACGAGATCGGTCGAACCGTCGAGATCTGCATAAAGGATCGTAGCGTCCGCGAAGCGCACGGCATCGTTGCTGAGTTTCAGGTCGGTTGCAGCAGGCACGACTTGTCCATCGCGGACCGCCCAACTCACGCCGAAGGCATCGTTGGCGTTCTTTCGAATGTCGTCAGAGACGCTCACTATGCCCTACCCCGAAACTCGCCGGCCTATGCCTTATTCACGCCCCCACGAAATACGAACGCGCGATCATTCTTTGCATGAGTATGGTTGCCCCCGAACCGAGCTTCAAGCGAGTTAAAAGATCGACATCTGAAATCGCATAGGTGGCTAGCCGCGGACAAATAGTCGATCTGTCGCCTGATTAGGCGACGGCCTAACTGGCTTATTTTCATGGATTTTTTGAATGAAGAGGTTAGGTTCACCGACGTTTGGCGGGCTCGGTATCTTAAATCATGATTGGGTGCAAAGCATAGCCGCGGTCGGGCCAGCCCCCGTTATCCACAGTTTCCTGACATTTTGTTCTTTCATAGTTCCGCCTTTGGAGGCAATATGTTCCATTCAAAGCCTTGAACGGTTGCGGAGCAGTAACGATCTGCCTGCCGTTGATCGTGACGGAAGGAAACAATCATGGCGTGGGAAGAGGCGAGGGCGCGGGCCCGTATTGAGAAGTTCATCGCGAGCGTGCCGCAAGGCGACATTGTAGTTGAGGATTTCGCGCGCTATCTAATGGAAAACCGCGCGGTAAAGGCAAGCGCCGGCGTCCGGGATCAGGTCACTGGGGAGTCGTTGCTAAATATTCCGCGCAACCGAGCGATCACCACCCACGGCGTGCATGTTTACGCCAACCTCGTCGATTTCAATGACGTTCTGGTGGATGCCGGGCGCGAGACCGAGGCAAGTCATCGGCGGGCATTCGAGTTTCTCCACGCACATTACAGCGCATGCGACACGCTGATCGCTGAGTTTGAACTTCAGCGGGTGGACTTTCATGGGCCTCGTCTTCACGCGGTCGTATTGACCCCTGAAGGCGGCACGGGCGAGGCCGAGCGCGTCCGCAAGGCGATCTCTTTCTCTGCCGCCTTTCGCGAGATGGTCGATCGTCTCGGCGCGGAATATCCCGAATTCCGCACGCGGGTGCGTATCGGGATCGACAGCGGGCCGGCGGTCGCGATTGACGGCGGCAAGCGAGATGAACCTGAGCCGCTGTTCATCGGTAGCCCGCCAAATCATGCTGCTAAGCTGGCGAGCGGGGACGGAGATGGTATTTTCCTCAGCCCACGCGCCAAGGCGGCGAGCCGGCAGCCAATCGATGCATTCGATGCCGTCGGTCTGCTCAAAAAACCGTTCGAGACTGCCTCCCTCCATGAGGAGTTCGCTGCGGCGGGTGTCGTGCTCGATTCAGGTTCGCGCCTCGATAGCGCTTATGCGAGCGCGCGGCATATCCTGGAGGACGCGCGTCGTGCCAACTCCCTTTCGCGTGTGTCCTTTACCTTCCACCACAAAGAACCGCCGCTGCGGGATATCGTGTTCGCGGATCATCCGCCCAGCCGTGCCATCCGCATGCCGCTCGGATCAATTTTTGCCGATCTGGACGGCTTTACCGCCTATATCGACAACGCGATTACAGGGGGTGGCATCGCACAGGCCGTCGCCAACCTTCATGTCCTTCGCGCGGAAATGGCCGCCGTCCTTCGCGAGGATTTTGATGGGCGCAAGGTGCGTTTCATCGGGGACTGCGTGCATGGTCTAATCGCGGTAGGTAACGCACGCGAGACGCATGTGATGGATACGATCCGCGCCTCGGTCATGGCCGCGGCCGGCATTCGTTCCTCGTTCGAGCTCTGCGTTTCAATGCTGCCGGGCATCGACGCACTGGGGATCGCGATCGGAATAGACTTCGGTCAGACGCCGATCTGCCGTCTCGGCCTACGCGGTGCCGCCAGCGTGCGTTCCGCAACCAGCCGGGCCACTTGTGTTTCCGAGGCAGAGCAGCAGCGTTGCGCCGGATCGGAAACCGCGATCGGCCCTGATGCCTATGCGCAGGCGCCGGCTTTGATCCGCGAAGCCTTCGTCAGCGATCGTAAACTGGCCAATCTCACCTTCGAGGTGGCCGAAGTGCTCGTTGGTACCATGGCCTCGCCCTATGTCGCTAAAGTCGAACCCCAGCCGATGCGCGCGCATCAGCCAGCGAGCGAGCCGATGAGGGCACACGCGTCGAAGTGACCGAACCGAGCGTACAGGCGCTCTTGGCGCGATGCCCGGCCTGGTTCACCGTAACCGGCACCACCGCCGGTTCGGTGGAGGGGATAGCGTATCCGCCGGGGACGCGCTGGAAGGCGACGGGCGTCGCCTTGCGCATAATCAACTTTCCACAGCCGACGGCGGCGGAGCAGGTGCCGGGAACCATCTTTCCGGCCCGTTGTCCTGAACGGCACATTCAGCATGATCAGACCTTTTGTCTGGGATTGCGCTATCTAACGATTACTGGGCCGGACAGCGCCGACCAATGGTGGGTACAGCTTGAGCAGTTTCTGAAATGCCAGTCAGTCGCGGAAGCGGCGAAGGTCTGGCCGCCGGCCCATGCGCTCGACCATGGTGCTGCTGGAACGTTTCACGAGCGCGCGCTTGCCATTTCACGCGAACTTGGGATTGAGGAAGAATATGCGGCCGCGCGTCTCGATGAGCCGTCGTGGATCACCGACCCGAAGCTGCGGCTGCTCGACAAGTCCGATGGCCCGATCAACGGACGGGCGCCATGCCCTCGCGGCTGCCGCAGGCGCTGCATGACTAAAGGGCGGAGTAGCAGACCCATTCTCAGACGCGCTTGCGAGCACCGAGCGCTGTTCCTTGAACTGGTCGTGCTGGAGCGCAAGCGCAGGAGCGCGCTGGCCGAATACTGGAAATGGGTGAGGTCCCAGGGCACTCTCTGCTGCGGCCGCATGCTTAGCTGTGAGTTGAAAAAGTGATGGAAGCGCCGATGACTGATACCGAGCGTCTAAACTTCGCACTGGGACACCTGGATCGGATTCAGGCCCTCCAGGGGCGGGTGGAGAACCGCGGCGCCGCACTTCTGGCGCTCAATCTGGCGATGGCGAGCATCACCGCCGCCAACCTCACAAGGCCGATCTTGGCAACATTGTGGGCCGGCGTGGCACTGCTAGCGCTTGCTGCGATAGGGGTCGCCTTTGTAAGTCTGATTATGGTTTCATACTCGCATCTCGCGAACAAGGTCCGGCCGTCGCTTCTATTTTTTGGCGACATTGCTCGCATTGAATCGGACGTCTACATCTCGCAGGCGAAAGGCGCCTCGACGGAAGATCTGGTCGAGGATGCGCTTTGCCAGATCTGGCGAAATTCTGAGATCCTCATGCTAAAATTTGCACGGACCCAACGCGCCTTCGTCGCCACTTGCTGTGCCATCATCCTGTGGATGGGGTTCCTTCTAGGTGTAATGGTTCAAACCGGCGCCCTACCGATGCTAAAGATCTGAGGGGGCAGCAAAAGCGCGAGCGCTTCGAATGACCGATTAGAGTCGCCATTCGGACCATCTGCATTGCAGCGTTCAACGGCAGCTTCTGTCAGGAACAGACGTCCGCGCCACCTCATTCAAACGACCGGCTTTGGTCGACTTCTGCCACCCCGCTAGCCAGCGGCCACCTCTTCGCACCATTCAAGGTGCGTCCGCTTTTGGGAGGTCCCGTGAGCCGGCTGAATGTCTGGAAGTGGGCGCGCAGCCGTCTGCATTCACTTGGTGGGTTGCCGGTGCCACTTCGCTTGACCTTCCCCTTTCTCGGATCAACAGCGAAGGAATGACGACCAGCCTTTCCCTCGCTGATGCACGCCGGATTGCTCTAGCCGCGCAGGGGTTTGGATCCCGATACCCATCACAGGTCGGCGCAGCTCAGTTACGCCGAACCGTAGACCGCCTTGGCCTTTTCCAGATCGACAGCGTTAACGTGCTGACGCGTGCACACTATCTACCAGCCTTCTCACGGCTGGGCATTTACGATCGTGCATTACTCGAGCGTGATGCGTGGGGCCCGAAATCCGCTCGCCGCCTCTTCGAGTATTGGGCTCATGAAGCTTCGCTCCTCCCGATTGGCCTGCATCCGCTGTTACGGTGGCGGATGGCGAAAGCCGAACGCGGCGAGACCGGGTACGCAGCGCTCAGGCGCTTTGCGAACGAGCGTCGGGTCGAAGCCGATGCGGTCCTCGCGCGAATTGCTGCAGATGGCCCACTCGCTGCGGCCGACTTCGAGAACGGCTCGAGCCGGAGCGGCTGGTGGGAGTGGAGCCACACTAAGCATGCGCTGGAGTACCTTTTTTGGGCGGGGCGCATAACCACCGCTACGCGGCGTGGCAGTTTCGCGCGCCTGTACGATCTGACAGAGCGGGTAATCCCGGCCGATGTCCTCGCACTTCCTACACCAAGTTCGGCTACCGCGCAGCGCATGCTCATCGACCGCAGCGCTCGGGCACTCGGTGTGGCCACGGCTGCGGACCTCCGCGACTACTTCCGGCTGAAACCAGCCGAAGGCGATCCAGCGATAGCGAGTTTGGCCGAGGAGGGTGTCCTTGAACCGGTCAAAGTTGTGGGGTGGAGCCAAAAGGCTTGGATGCATCGTGAGGCAGCGAAACCGCGCCGAATACGCGGGGCAGCGCTGCTGGCGCCTTTTGACCCGCTAATTTGGGAACGCGGCCGAACAGAGCGGCTGTTCGGCTTTCGCTATCGTATCGAGATCTACGTGCCACAGCCACTTCGCACCCATGGCTATTACGTGCTGCCATTCCTGCTCGATGAAGCGCTGGTAGCCCGTGTGGACCTCAAAGCCGACCGCCAAGCTGGCGTGCTGCGAGCGCAGAAGATTACGCTCGAGCGAGATGCGCCGCTCGATACCCGCGAACTCCTCAACACTGAACTCGAACGAATGGCAGAGTGGCTCGGCCTGGGGGCCTTGGTGCTCGGCGAAACCGGCCTGGCTGAATAGGCCCGCTCGCGCTAGCCGGCGGTGCTCCGAGAATTGTTGCGCCTAGCCGTTCTCCACAATCGGTTGACGCCACCTTTACTGAAGGTGGAACGCTGAAGGCGGCTTTTGGAGAGCTCAATCGGCCCCACCAACATCCGGAAGTGGGCGCGCAGCTGCCTGGCTCCCCTGGCCCCGCCGTTTCGACGCTCCCGCCCCAGATGAGGTCACTCGCGAAATCGATTGATCGCCCTGAATGGGGTCAATCAGGTGGCACAGTAACAGGGAGGAGAGCGATATGCACGTAATTGTATCAAGCAACGGTACACTGTGAAGACGAGAACCGGCAATTGCGAGCGCGGGTAGAGCAGCAGGAGAGCCTTATCCGCTCAGTGTTCTGAGGCAACAAGCTCCGGCCGCGCCGAAGGCGCGCCGGAGCTTGGGCTTCTGCTTACAGCGCAGAAGGGTTTATCGACTGCGGCGCGAACGTTATCGGCGCGCTATTGTTTGTCAATGTTGAGCACAGAAGTCATGTGCTTCGTTATGGGAATCTGGAATCAGTCTACGCTATTGGTCAGCGAGCCGGGCTCGGACCGCTGCGAACCGCCAAAAGGCCAATCCCGACTGCCAGGGCGAAAATCTGACATTCCATCGCGACCGTCAGCCCACGCGTTGTCTGCGTGAAGCCGGTTTGGCCAAGCAACATGCTTATCCGGGCCATGCTTAGTTGTGTGCCGGGCAGGCCCTTCTCAAGAGCGTGCAGCGATCCGGCCAGCAATGTTCCACCGGAGCAGACGATCAGGATCGCTGCGGCGCCGCCGGCAAGCACAGCAGCGGCGATGACGTTTCTCCGCGGATGTCCCGCCAATGCGGTCCACGCAATAAGGCCCGTTGCGGCACCAAGGATCGCGCCCTCGAACGGTCCGGTTGCCTTCGATATGGTTGCTCCTGAAAGCAGCCCCACACCCTCTGTTGAGAGTGTGTTGCCTAGCGCGCCTACAAGGAGCCCTCCCAATGTAGCGCCAGCGATCACCCACCAATCGGCACTGCCTCGCCAGGTGATGGTAGCGGTCAGGCCGGCCCCAATGCCCCCGCCACCAAGCAAGCCCAGCGCGGCGATCATCGCTGCCAGGGTGAGTACCTGACTGCCGCCGCCAATCCCTGCGACAATGCCGTAGAGGAGGCCTGCGAGTGCACCGGAAGTCAGGCCTGCGATGGTACAGGCTCCGGCAACACTTGAAACGAGCGGGTTCGCTATCGGTCTAGCTTGCGGGATCAAGTCTGCGATGAAGCGATAGCCGTGCTTGGGAACCGTTTCGATGAACCTTGGAGCAGTCGCATCGTCCCCCAGCGCACGTCGAAGCGTGCGGACGCATTGGGTCAGCGCTTCGTCGGTCACCGGGATACCTTGCCACACGGTTTCCATGAACGCGTCCTTAGAGACGAGCTCTCCGCGTCGCTCAACGAGCAGCGCCAAGGCGTCGAAGTAGCGGTTGCCGAGTTCGATGGGCAGGCCATGCTTCCGCAGCTGGCGGTTGTCGCAATCGAGTTCGAACCCGTTGAAGTGCAGTATGTGAGGTGGCCTTCGCATCGCCTCTCGCTCTGCTGCCATCGAGGCGGGGTGACAAGCGCTGAGCTGCTTCCTCAGAAAATGCTCAGGAATCCCTCATGCTTTTTTGCGCTCCACCGGACCATGATCCGCGGCGCTGAGCATCCGGAGTTACGACCATGCACGATACCTCTTCACCCCGGTTCCCGCTTCTAAATGGCTGGCGGATTACCGGCTGGGGCTGCCTCTTGGCATTATTCATGCTGCCCGCATTGGCAATGCAGATAACCAGCGAGGTCGACTGGACCACCGGCGACTTTGTCTTTGCTGCGGTGGCGCTGGGGCTTCTCGGCGCCACTGTCGAACTGGCGGTGCATTTTTCCAGACCCGGAGCGGCGCGCACGGGTTATATCCTTGCAGGCTTCATTGCCTTCCTCACTATCTGGTCAAACGCCGCCGTTGGGATCGTCGGAGATGAGGACTCCATAAACATCTTGTTTTTCATGATGATTGCCGTCGCATTGGTCGCAGGGGCGTTCCTTCGGTTTCGCTCAAGTTCGATGAGGTGGATCACGGTGGCGCTGGCGATTGGACAATACGCAGCTGGCGTTGCCGCTCTCTTTGTGATGCCAAGACACGCGGTCGAGTGGGGTGTTTTGACTTTCTTCGCTGTGCTGTGGCTCACGGCGTCATGGTGCTTTCGATGCGCAACTAGTCCCCGCAGCGCCTGAGAACGGACTGAAGAGCGGCAGCTGTCGAATGCGACGCCAACCTGACCTCCCATTTCGATCAGGCGGAGCGCACCGACTTTGGCAGCCGTGCCCTAGCCTGGTGGTAACCCCGACCCGTGGAGCGGCAGTTAACCACCCACCTCCAGCCGCCAACCGCGAGTGTTGAAAGAGGGCCGTTTGCGTCCGCTTTCAGGCGGCCGATCGGCCCCCTGAATGTCCGACTTTGGGCGCCTTTCTGAAGGTCCGCTTCGGCGCGGCCCATCGGCGGCTTCTTAGGGGACCCTCCCCTACCCGCTTGCCTACGTTGACCGTCAAGGTCCGACGGCCTATATAGCCGGTGCAGATTGTTTCTATGGAATCATCTCCAAGGGCGTACCGTGCCAGCGGTGCGCCCTTTCTGCGTATTGGGGGCAGGCCTGCCAGAGCCTGCCCCCTCACCCGTTACTTACGGGCGGCCTCTATGATCTTGATCACGAGACCCGCGAAGGCGATGCAGAGCATCGCCACCGCGATTGCAGATTGTGTGTCTATGGAAATCACCTCCATCCTGCAGCCATAGGGCTGCCCCGCCCGAATGGCGGCTTCTAGGGGAAAGCGGAAGCCCGTTTCGATAGCCTCTAACATGAGCTCGAGACCGACGGTGCCGCTTGGCCAGTATCTCGCGACATCCTGCTCCACCGTCTCGGCCGATCCACCTCCCGGGCGGAGCCTGGAGATCACAGGATCACAGCTCCCCTGAGGTGCTTTCTGGATATGCCTCTCGAGGACTGGGCGCGAGCCGGTCCTTTAAGCGTCCCACAACCGCTCAAAACAGACTGAGCCTTCGAGAACCAGATATCGCAGACCGCTTGAACTTGGATGGCAAAAGAGGTGTCCGAAAACACATGATTTCCGACATCCTGAGCGACAACCCTCTTTCCGCGATCGCCTTGTCTCTCAAAGCGATCGACAAACCCTGTCGCTTTGGTGCAGTGTACGAAAAGCTGGTTTCGAGGGTTTGTCGTACATGCTCATTGGATACATGCGGGTTTCGTCCGCCGATGATCGTCAATCGGTGGATCTGCAGCGCGACGCGCTGATCGCAGCAGGTGTCGATCCGCGGCACATTCATACCGACAAGGCTTCCGGCGCGCGGGACGATCGCCCAGGCCTTAAAGCCTGCCTCGCCTATCTGGCTGAAGGCGACACACTGGTGGTCTGGAAGCTTGACCGCCTTGGGCGCTCTTTGCCCCACCTCCTCTCGATCATTGCGGACCTGAAAGAGCGCGGTATCGCATTCCGCTCACTTACCGAGCAGATGGACACGACCACCCCCCACGGCGAGCTGCTGTTTTCCCTGTTCGGTGCTTTGGCACAGTACGAGCGAGCTTTGACTCGTGAGCGAGTGATGGCTGGCCTTGCCGCTGCAAAGCGGAGAGGGCGTAAGGGCGGGAGGCCGCCGGCGATCGATGCGGAGAAGATGGAAGCGGTGATCCAAGCACTGGCATCCGGCACCAGCAAAGCGGCGGTGTGCCGGAATTTCGGCATCGCTCGATCTACCCTTGTGGGCACCCTTGCTCGTACGGGGTGGAGGGGTACTTCAGGCGATTAGCCGCGTCCAATCGCAGGTCAGAAGCCGCCGGTCCGCTTCCGCCCAGATTCGGACGTACCGGATGAGAATTCGGGCTCCCAAGACCTGCCATTCGTTGAGCATGGTCTGTCCCGTTTCTACGTCTCAAACAGACCGTTTTGGGAAAGAGCAATCGGGAACAGGTTTTGGGAAACGGGGTTCCTTAGACGGCACCCGCTGAGATTGCCGCCGCGACTGTCCCCCTGCAGGTTCCCAATCGGGAAGGACGGCATGCACTCGCTAGTCCCTCGGCTGAAAGGTTGCGCGGAAGAATGCGAGAAGATGGCCGCGTAAGTGCCGTCGGACGACAATGATCGGCCGCCTCACTCTTCACATCGCTGACATGGGTGGTTCGAGCGTTCCCAGCCATGCGACGAGCGCGAGGATCACAATGGCACAGACCACCTCGATCCCGAGGCTGAGACGTAAGGCGCTGAGTGCGCCGCGTTGATCGCCACCCGGCATCGCTTGCTCCAATGCGGGCGTCAGACGGAAGCGATTGAGCGATGCCAGCACCAGCATCGCGCCAAACAGGACGAGCTTGGCGAGCAGGAGCTGGCCGTAAAGGGACGTGGCGAGCTTTGGAAGGTTGCCTACGCCGACTAGCAGCCATGTATTGGCGAGGCCGGTAACGATAATGGTGCCGACCACGATCGTACCGACCAGGCCGAACCCGTGCAGTGCGCGATGCGTAAGCGTCAGATGGGTCGTATCGGCCTGGCGGGCAGGACGAGCCACAAGCAGGACAAGGCCAAGCAGCGCCCCGACCCAAGCCCCGGCTGAGAGCAGGTGGAGAATATCGGCAAGGAGGTGAGCCCAGCCTTTTGCACCCTCGTCCATCGCCCCGTGCCCGGTCCAGGCGAGTGTCGCCAGCGCCACAGCGCTGGCGATCACCACGACGCCGAGGAGAGGCGCCCGTCCGGCTGCCACCAAGGCGGCGACCGACGCCACGATCAGCGCGATCATGCGTGCTTCCCATGCCGTGCCTATGGTCGACCCGGAAAGCAGCATTCCGATCGTCTCGCGATCGATCGGCCAGGGCGGTGTGCCCGCCATCGCCGCAGCGAGTAGCGCAAGTGCGATGGCGGAGAGCAGAAGGCCCAGCAAACCGAGGCCGACGAGCCAGAGGCGCAACGCGAGCGCGCTGGTGCGCTCGCCTACCTTGAGGCCGTACAGGCCGAATGCCGATAGGCCGAACAGTCCGCCCAGCGCCAGAAAGAGCGCGAAGCGTACAGCGATCAGCGGCCAGTCGGTTTCCACCTCACTTGACCGCGAAGGTGTAGTTGCCGGCGACGCGATGGGTGTCGCTCGACACGACATGCCATGTAACGGTGTAGCGGCCCGGAGCGAGCGGCGCCTTGGGCGTAAGGACAAGCGTGCTGCCGTTACCGGCGACGGCTGCCGTTGCCGTGATCTTCATCGGCGCGTGCGTCGCCCCGCCATGTCCGGTCATCATGAGATCGGCGCCGGAGAACTTCGGCATCAGCTTTTCGCTGAAACGCAGCTCGATACGGGCAGGCTTGGCGACGGTCGCATTCGCGGCCGGCGAGGCTGTCACGAGTTTCGGATGAGCCTGCGCTGCGCTGGCGACGCCGAGAAGGGCAAGGGCGGTAGGAAGGAAGATGCTACGCATGGGATACTCCGTAGGTTCGTGCCCTATCTACGCGCCCCGGTCGCGCACCCCTCAGCCGTCCGATGAGGGATGTCGGGCAATCCTGCGTATGAAATGCTAGTGGGGTGGAGTGGAAAGCATGGACGAACTGGACAGAGCGTTGGCGAGGCTGGCGGGCGCACCCGCCCCGGCCGCGCTGGACGGCATCGAGACGCGGGTACTTGCACGGATCGGCTCGCGGCCCGTCGTGCGGCAGGCCGGCATCGGTCTTGGCGTAGTGACGGCAGCGGCGCTTGCGATCGGCATCGTCGGAGCCGAGCTGCCCGCCGCTGCCCGCCCAACCGTTTCCCTGGCCCCGCTTGGCGGAGCGTCGCCGCTCGCGCCTTCCTCCTTGCTGCTGGGTGAGCAATGACCTCGACGACGCGCATCGTTCTTGGTGTCGTGCTCGCCTTTCTGGCCGCGATCGGAGGCGTGTTCGTCGGGCGGGCGCTGTTGCCGCAGCCCCAGCAGCCAGGTGCCGCGCTGCATGACGTATTGCACCACAAGCTGACGCTGGACGACAATCAGCAGGCACGGTTGAAGGTGCTGGAAGATCGCTTCGCGATGCAGCGGCGTGCGCTCGAGCTCGAAATGCGCGCTGCCAATACCCGGCTCGCCGAGGCGATCGAAACCGAACATGGCAATGGCCCCAAGGTCGCAGCCGCAGTGGACCAGAGTCATGCGGCGATGGGCGAGCTTCAAAAGGCGACGCTCGCGCATATCTTTGCCATGCGGCAGTTGCTGCGACCCGATCAGACTTCCCAATTTGATGCCGCGGTGGTGAAGGCACTCACCGCCGGTCAGGGGTGAGCCTCGATTGGACCGCATTGTCTGACGGCGAACTGGCGACGCTCAGCATCGCCGGCCGTCAGGCGGCCTTTGCGGAAATCATGCGCCGTTACCGTCAGCCGGTTTTTCGGCTTGCGCGTGCCTGTGTCGGCGAACCCGATGAAGCGCTTGATCTGGTTCAGGAAACCTTCGTCGCCGCGCATCAGGCGCTGCCGCGCTACGATACGCAGCGCGCGATGAAGGCATGGCTGTCGACGATCGCGATCAACAAATGCCGGGATTGGGCGAGGAAGCGCGCCGTTCGCCGTTTTCTGTCCTTCGGCTTCGCGATGGAGGACCAGGCTGACATCCTTCCCGACAACGCCGTGGCGATCGATGACAGTGCAGCCGATCGCCAGGAGCTTGATCGGGTGACGCGCGCTATCTCGACGTTGCCGGCCAATCTGAAGGAGCCGCTGGTGCTGCGGACGATCGAAGGCTTGAGCCAGGCCGAGACGGCCGAGGTGTTGGGTATCAGCCAGAAGGCGGTCGAAACCCGCCTTTATCGCGCGCGAGCGCGGCTCATGGAAAAGTTGAATGTTGGCTAAGGGATGATCGGGCGAGACGCGTAGAAGGGGTGCGGGCCGATCGCGGCCCAACCCTTGAGGAGCTTCGATGTCGCGCGTTCTCGATCGCCGCCAAGTGCTGCGCGGTGCCACTATGGCGGGAGGCAGCCTTGCCCTGTCGGCCTATATGCCGGCGTGGGCGCAACCCGTCTCCGCTGGTATCGCCAAGCCGTTGCCGACCGTCTCGGGCGAGGACATCACGCTGAAAGTCGCACATCAGATGATGATGATCGACGGGCGGGAAAGCCACGCGATCGGCATTAACGGCACCGTGCCGGCACCGCTGATCCGCCTACGGGAAGGGCAGAATGTGCGCCTTCATGTCGTCAACGACCTGGACGAGGAAACCTCGATCCACTGGCACGGCCTGCTGGTGCCGTTTCAGATGGACGGTGTTCCTGGCATCAGCTTTCCCGGCATTCCGGCGCGCTCGACCTTCACCTACGAATTTCCGATCATCCAGAGCGGCACCTACTGGTATCACAGCCATTCGGGGTTTCAGGAACAGGATGGTCACTACGGCCCGATCCTGATCGATCCCAAGGACACGGACCCGGTGCAGTTCGATCGCGAGCACGTCATCGTGCTCTCCGATCACAGCTTCCAGCATTCGCATTACCTGTTCGACCGGCTCAAGAAGGAGTCGGGCTATTTCAACCGCCAGCGCCAGAGCTTGGCCGGCTTGCTCGCGGGCAAGGATCAGCCGCTCAAGGAGCGGCTGATGTGGGGCAAGATGCGGATGGACCCGGCTGACGTCGCCGACGTGACCGGATCGACCTACACTTATCTGGTCAACGGTCATGGGCCGCGCGACAACTGGACCGCGCTGTTCAAGCCCGGCGAGCGGGTCCGGCTCCGCTTCATCAACGCATCGTCCATGACGACCTTCAACGTCCGCATTCCGGGCCTGCCGATGACGATCGTCGCAGCGGACGGCCTGAACGTGCGGCCGGTCCAAATCGATGAGTTCCAGTTCGGTCCCGCCGAAACCTATGATGCGATCGTCACGCCTCCCGACATGCGCGCGTACACGCTCGTCGGCGAAAGTGTTGACCGCTCTGGCCAAGCCCGGGCCACGCTCGCGCCGCGTGAGGGCATGGCTGCCGAGGTTCCTCCCCTCCGCAAGCGTCCGCTCGCGACCATGAAGGACATGGGCATGGGCGGCCACGACATGGGCACCATGGATCACGGCGCCATGCAAGGCATGGGGAACGGTGCGGCGGGCGCGCAGGCCGGTTCGATGGCGGGCATGGACCATAGCGCGATGAACCATGGTGCCGGTGCCGGCTCTATGCAGGGGATGGATCATTCCCAGATGAACCACGGCACGGCCGCTGCCGCTACCGGAGGGATGGCCGGAATGACGATGCCGCAAGGTCAAAGCGGCGCGATGGCCGGGATGGATCATGGCTCGGGCACAATGCCCGGCATGGCAGGCGATCAGTCGATGGCCGGCATGGACATGGGCAACATGAACATGCGCGACTTCTCGAAGGCACCGGAGGTGAAGAAGGGGCCGGGCGTTCAGACCATCTCGGCTATGCCGGTGGACCGCACCGGCGATCCGGGTCAGGGGCTGGAGAATGTCGGCCACCGCGTGCTGACCTATCGCGATCTGATGGCGCTCGACCGCAACCCCGATACGCGGGCACCAGAGCGTGAGATCAAGCTTCACCTCACCGGCAACATGGAACGCTACATGTGGGGCTTCGACGGCGAAAAGCTGTCGGAGAACCCCGATCCGATCACGCTGCTGCATGGCGAGCGGGTGCGCGTCACCCTCATCAACGACACGATGATGGGCCACCCGATCCACATTCACGGTCACTTCTTCGAGCTGGTGACGGGGAAAGGCGCCTGTGCGCCCCGAAAGCATACCGTGCTGGTCCAACCGGGCGGAACTGTCAGTTGGGACGTGACGGGAGAGGAAGGCGACTGGGCGTTCCACTGCCACATGCTCTACCACATGCACGCGGGCATGATGCGTGTCGTCCAGGTCCGGAAGGCCGGGGAGGCCGCAGCATGAGCCGGTCGATCCTCCTTGCCGGTTTGGTATCAGCGATCATCGCTGTTCCTGCCTTCGCACAGAGCATGGACCATTCCATGCACGACATGCCGGGCATGACCATGCCGGCCAAGCCTGCCGCCAAGGCCGCCCCGAAACCCGCCGCGAAGCCGGCATTCAAGCGCAAGGCACCTGCCAGAAAGACGGCGTTCCGACGTGCGCAGGCCCAAGCTCCGGCGACTGACCCGCACGCCGGTCACGATATGAGCGGGATGCAGGGGATGGACATGGGCGGCCAGCAGTCGGCCCCCGCCTCGAACCCGCACGCGGGCCACGATATGTCGGCCATGCCCGGCATGGGTGCCCCGGCAGGAATGGCGCAGGACCAACACGCCGGCCACGACATGAACGCGATGCCGGGCATGGCGATGAACGGCGATCAGGGCGGCGCTAAAGTCGGGACCGACCTGCCCCCCGGCAACAAGCCCGCACCCGCTCCCTCCGGCGATCATCTTGCCGATCGTTTCTGGGGTGCGAAGGCGATGGCGACCTCCCGCGAGGACGATCTGCGTCGCGAGCATGGCGGGATGACCTACTATCAGGTGCTCTTCAATCTGGCCGAGTACCAGGCTCGCAAGGGTAGCGACGGGTATCGTTGGGATGGCGAGGCGTGGGTCGGAGGCGATATTGATCGCTTGTGGCTGAAGTCGGAGGGCGAAGGCAGTTTCGGCAAGTCGCTCGACAGCGCCGAGGTTCAGGCGCTCTATAGCCATGCGCTCGACCCCTATTGGAACCTCCAGGCGGGCGTGCGCTACGACATCAAACCCAACCCTTCCCGGACCTATGCGACCGTGGGTATCGAGGGGCTGGCACCTTATTGGTTCGAGGTAGAAGGTGCGCTGTTCCTGTCGAACAAGGGCGAGGTGCTGGGTCGTGCCGAGGGCTATTACGATCAGCGCATCACCAACTATTTCACGCTTCAGCCGAGGATCGAGGCCAATTTTTCTGCGCAGGATGTGCCGGAAACCGGCACCGGATCGGGGCTGACCGATCTGGAGGCAGGCCTGAGGCTTCGGTATGAAGGTCGGCGCGAGCTGGCGCCGTATATCGGCGTGTCGTGGGAACGGCAGTTCGGCGACACCGCGCGCTTCACGCGGGCACGCGGCGGTGACACCGGCGGGTTCAGCTTCGTCGCTGGCGTGAGGACCTGGTTCTGAGCCCGCGGTTGCGCCTCCACATCGGGGCGAGCAAGGTCCATCGCTGGCTTGCTCTCCTGATCGGGGCGCAGGCGATCGTATGGTTCACCAGCGGACTCATTATGAGCCTGCTGCCGATCGATGTGGTGCACGGCGATCACCGGATCGATCGCAATGCCGAGCCGGCGCTGTCGGTCGACCAGACCTTTGCACCCGTTCCTGCCCTGCTCGCGAATGCCGGCGTGCCTGTCCGTCAGCTTCAACACCGGATGCTGCTCGGTCGACCCGTCGTTGAGGCGCAGCTTGCCGATGGCAAAATCCGGTTGCTCGACGCCCGGACGGCTGCGCCGCTCCCACCGATCGACATGAGGGCCGCGGCGGCCATCGCCGGCAGGGTCTATCGAGGCGGACCCGCAGTTCCGACGATAGAGCGGGTGGAGCGCCCGAGCACCGAATATCGCGGCAGCCTTCCCGCATGGCGCGCATCGTTCCCTGACAAAGATGCGACGCGCATCTACGTGTCGGCGGAAACCGGCCGGCTGACCTCGGTGCGTACCGGAACGTGGCGGCTCTACGACTTCTTCTGGGGCCTCCATATCATGGACTGGACCGAGCACGAACGCTTCAACACGCCGTGGCTGATGGCCTTTGCGGCGGGTGGCCTCGTGTTCGGCGTCGCGGGTGCGATCCTCCTGTTCATGCGCTGGCCGCGACGCAGGCGGAGAAAAGTGCAAGGGACAGCCCGAACCGCCGCGTAGTTTCTTTGGGGGTGCCAAAGGAGAATGGGCGATGGACCACGACCAGCACCGATCCGGCCAGGGTGGCGGGATGGGCATGAGCTACGGGCGGTTCGCCGCCATGATCGCGACATCGACCGTCGTGATGTTCGGGTTGATGTACCTGAACACCTATGCCCTGAGCCACGTCGAGTACAGCCAGACCCGGACGTGGATGGCGATTGTCATGGGTGCCGTGATGGCGATCATCATGCTCGGTTTCATGTGGGGCATGTACCCGAACCGCCGCGCCAATCTCGGCATCGTGGCAGGCGCTGTCATCGTGTTTGCCGGCGCTTTGTGGCTCGTCCGCAGTCAGGAGACTGTCGATGACGTTGCCTACATGAAGGCGATGATCCCGCACCACTCGATCGCGATCATGACGAGCGAACGGGCACACATCAAAGACCCGGAAGTGCGTAAGCTCGCTGACGGCATCATCGACGCCCAGGTTCGCGAAATTACGCAGATGAAGCGGATGATCGCCCGGCTGGAAGCGAACCCCACGTCCTCGAACGCGCCGGACCTGCCTTCCTATCGCGACCGGCAGGTGCCGCCCCCGCCCCCCGAGACGGATCAGAGCACCGGCATCAACACCTTGCAGCCGGTCCGATAGATTTGCCGTTGGTTGAGGGGTGGCGTGCTGGCGCGCGTACCTTTTCGCATGGGCGGGGGTAACGTGGAGAAATCAGACATGAAGACGATCGCGATCATGACCGCCGCCTTGTTCGCCGCCACCCCGGCATTGGCGCAGCAGGCCGGGCATCAGGGGATGGATCATCAGGGAATGAGCCATCCAGGCATGATGCAGCCGAGCGCGGCCAATCCCTACGGCCCCGACATGATGAAGATGCACGAGCGGATGATGGCGGCAAAGGGTGCCGACGCCGGCGAGACGTGGATCCGTCAGATGATCGAGCATCACCGCGGCGCGATCACGATGTCGCAGACGGCACTTCGCAGTACCCGGAATGCGGAAATCCGTCGTGAGGCGCAGAAGACGATCGACAGCCAGAACCGTGAGATCGCGACGTTGAACGCCATGCTGCGCAAAATGGGCAAGAACCCGCAGTAACCGACCCGCCCTCGCCTTTGGGCGACACAAGGCAGTTATTGGGGAGCCGATGATGAAACGACCTTTTCGTACTGCGATAGCCGCCTTGTTGATGGGGCTTCCCGCGACCGCGATGGCTGCAGCCGACATCGCCATGCACCGCGATCCGGGGTGTGGTTGCTGCGAGAAGTGGGCTGTGCAGGTCCGCCAGCAGTTCGGCCGCAAGGTGCGGATCATCGACGATGCCGATCGCGGCGCTTTGCAGCGTCGCGTCGGCGTCCCGGCGGATCAGGTATCCTGTCATACCGCCATCGTCGACGGCATGGCCTTCGAGGGCCATGTTCCGATCGCTGACATGAAGCGCGTTCTGGCGCAGCGTCCCAAAGGCGTGAGCGGGCTGGCAGTCGGCGGGATGCCGCTCGGATCGCCCGGCATGGAGGTAGCGGGCATGAAGGCCCAGCCCTTCTCCGTCATCGCGTTCGGCCTGGGCGGTCGCCGCGTCTATACCCGGCATGGTTAGGTAGCTGGCGGGAGCGATGAACCGCTCCCGCCAGCCGTCAGGTCAGTGCTTCATGCCCGACATGTCATGGCCAGCGTGATCGCCGCCCTTCTTCATGTCCGCGCAGCAATCCTTCTTGCAGCAGTCGCTGCCGTCCTTGCAGCAGGTCTTGTCCGCGCCGCAGCAGCCGGCATCGGCCGCGAATGCAACGCCGGGGATCGCCAGCGCCAGGGCAGCGCCGATCAGCTTGAACTTGGTCATCCGTAACTCCGTCGATCGAATGTGTGTGTAATTCGGATCGTCACACAACTCGCGGAGGGGGTGTTGCAGGCGGAACGGGCATTCCTATCAATCCCGCAACAGGTAGTGGTTTGAGCGCGATGCGGATCGGAGCGTTAGGCCCGGTCTGTGTCAACGCTTCACTCTGAACTGCCATGCAGGGCGTCGAGCAGGCTGCTTGTTGCGGGGCCTTCGTGGGTTTGTGACTTCCCTCGCAATCGGCCATCTCGGATGCGACCGGCGCGGCGTTCGCCACGGCCTCGCAGATCGGGCCGAGGCGCAGGACAAGCGTCACCGCCAGCATAGTCAGCACCGCCAGGCGAAGCAGGCGGGCAAGGCGGTTTAGTCGACGCTCCACAGGCTTATCGATCCCGATCACCGTTCGATGTCAATGCGCCATCGAGAGCGCTGCCGGCGCGGCAATCATCCAGATCGCCATCGCGACCATCATCACGTTCTCGGTGAGCGACAGGAAGCCGAGCGGCACGTTGCTGTCCCCGCCGACACAGGCGCACTTCAGCTCGCGCTTGTCGATATAGACGGCCTTGATGACCGACACCGCACCGATCGTGCCAATGACGAGCGCGACCGGCACCGAGAGCCAGGTCAATGCACCCGCCGCCATCAGCACGCCCGCCAGACCCTCCGCGTAGGGGTAGATATAGGAATAGGGCACCCAGCGCTTGGCAAGCAGGTCGTAGTTGAGAAACATGCTCGAAAAGCTCTCGACGTTCTGGAGCTTGAGCATCGCGAGCACGCACATCGAGAAGGCGATGAACCACTCTCCCGCGCGCACCGTGACGGGCGTGCCGAACACGGCGTAGCTAGCAGCCAGCGCCATCAGTGCCGTCATAGTGAACACCGCGATCACCGGGCGGTAGGTGACGGCCTTGGGATCGCGCACCGTCTTGCCGAAGAAACGGCGCAGGTCGTCATAGCCCCCTACCCGCTCGCCCCCGATGAAGGTTTGCGGCGTCGTCTTGACCCCGTGCTTCGCCTTGAAAGCGTCAGTTTCCTCCCGCGTGCGCAGCCAGTGGTCCTCGACCTCATAGCCCTGTCGCCGAAGCAGATCTTTCGCCTTCAGACCGTAGGGGCAGGTGTGCTCCGGCATCACCATCCGGTAGATTGTCGCGCTTTTGGGGGCCGCGGTCGCCATCGTCTTCTCCGTGTTCTCGCGACCCCTATATGGGGTCTGTAGTATAGTACGGAGTCAAGCATGATATCCCTCACGATCGCTGGTTTTGCGCGCGAGGGTGGCGTTGGTGTCGAAACGGTCCGCTACTATCAGCGTCGAGGACTCATCGACACGCCGGATCGGCCCGAAGGCTTCGGCTCAGCCGGCGGATTTCGCCGCTACGGCGCGGACGACGTCCGTCGCCTGCGTTTCATCAGATCGGCTCAGGCAGCGGGTTTCACGTTGGAGCAAATCGGCGAACTACTAGCGCTAGACGCGACCACTGATCGAGCACGAGTCCGGCAACTCGCCCACGAACGCGTCGTGGCGTTGGACGCGCAGATCGAAGAGTTGAGGCGTGTCCGGTCATCACTTCATCGGTTAGCGCAAGAATGCAGAGCAGGCTCAGACGGCCCCTGCCCCATACTGGAGGCCTTTGACGCGAGAGATGCTGGCGTCGCGCCATAGGTGCTTGCCCAATTTGGTGTCAAAACCGTCCGGTCCTGACACCGAGGCTTACGCGTAATCCTTTCTCACTTCTGCCAGTGCGACGGGTTTCGGGAAGCGTTCGATATTCCCATTTCCCGATCCTTTTGGGAACGCCCCGGCCGTCTCGCGGGCCGATCCCATGCGAGACGGGATCGCAAAACCTTGGGGTGTCATTCCGCCCCCAAACCGTACCCGGCCACCAGCGGCGCATTTTTCAACAGCCACACCTGTTTGTCGTACATCAGGCGGCCTGCGCGGACCGGCAACTCTTGAACCATCCGATCTCCAGAACGGCCGGAAGTGGTGGGAAGCGGACTTGACCGTTTTTGGGAGGGCGCGGGCGATAGCTGCCGTCCCGAAAACGATGGCATTTTGGGAAAGGCAACGCGGATGCCAGCCGGCGGTGTTTATATCGCCAGTTGTCACGTATCTCGGACAGTGACGTTGGCAGCGCGACCGTGTTGCCAATCAACTTCCAGAATCCAGTGATCCATGAAGCTCGGGCAAAGTGCCCAAAATCCCCGACTTTGATCGCCAGACGGTTCACCGAGGATTTTCACTAGTTCGTCACGCGACTTCCCGGCAATCCCGACCCTAACCCGCAGGTCCATCAGCATACCGCATCGCGTGTTGTCTTCATGCGCGTCAGGTCCGGTCCACGTCGCAGAAGCTGCCTTCCATCGATCAGGATCGAACTTCGTAGGCCATGTTTCTGTGTAAGGCCCTCCACCCAACCAAGCGAGAAACAGAAGCATCCCCGCTGCCAAAAGAGCTATCACAATCAGGATACGCCGCTTGGTCGTGTGAACAGCCATAACCAAACGTCGATCATAAATAGCTCGACGCCGCAAGCGGGCGGGCCTTTCCCGATTGGGATCGAGCAATGGGAAAGTCCGGTCGTGCCCAAAACCCCGCTCTGCCGGAGTTCTGGGAAACCTTGAGCGCTGGCATCATCCTTGTCGACCGGCCTTTAGCCGAATGGTGACACCGAACCCGCCTCCGCTTTCCGACAGAAACGCATTCCCGCCATGCCCGACAGCGATTGCACGGACCAGCGCGAGACCAAGTCCGTGTCCATCGGTGGTGCGCGACGTTTCCGCGCGGGCGAAGCGCTGGAACAGGCGCTCCGCGTCGGCGGGAGAAACGCCTGGACCGTCGTCCTTCAGCGTCACCTCGATCGCGTCGTGCGTCGTTCGGGCGGACAGCGTTGCCGTCGTGCCGGCGGGGGTATGGCGCAGCGTATTCTCCAGCAAGTTCGACAGCGCCTGCGCCAGCAGGCGACGGTCGCCCTCAAGATGCAGACCGGGAGGGATATCGGTCGCGAGGTGATGACCGGCGGCTTCGAAGTCGGGTCGGTAGGTTTCGGCCATGTCGTCGAGCAGCGCTGACAGTTCGATCACGGCCAACGCCCGGCGTTCCGCCAATCCTTCCACCTCGGCGATGCGTAGCAACGCGGCGAAGATCTCCAGCAGGTCGTTGGCTTGACGGCGGGCGGCATCGATCGCCTCCGCATCGCCGGCGGCTGCGCGATCGAGCTGATTGCACAGGCGGGTGAGCGGCGTGCGCAGGTCGTGCGCGACGTCGGTCGATACCTGCCGCAGATTGTCCATCAGCGCCGCCATGCGGTCGAGCATCCGGTTGAGCGTCGCGGCGAGGCGATCGAACTCGCTGCCGGACCCGTCGCGTGGCACCCGTTGCGTCAGGTCGCCGGCGATGATCGCCTTTGCCGTGGCATCTACGCGCGACAGGCGCCGCCGCGTAAGCCATCCGACCAATACCGCCGCGCCGATCCCCAGCGCCAGCACCGCACCAAGCGCGCCGGCGAACAGCAGCGCCAGCGTTCGGTCGATCGCGGCCAGATCGCGGCGGTCTGCGACGACGACGAGAAGCCCGCCGGCCAAGGGCGTGGCGAGCGCCTGACCGACGCCGGTGCTATCGCCGCGGCGAAAGCCAAAATGCTCCTGATAGCCGGGTTCGGGCGGCGCGAGCGGGGCGATGGTGGCAGCGATCGTGCGGCCGTTGCGGTCGACCAGCAGGTAATCGAGACTGGCTTCGTTCCGCGCATCCTCGCGCAGGCGGATGGCTTCGGCCACTCCCGCCAGTCCGGCTTCGCGTTCCTCGGCCATCAGCGCGCGTGTCTCCACCGCGACGCGGTGATCCAGTTGTTCCTCCAGCGCCTCGTGCGTCACCTCGTAGGCGACCGCGCCGATCGCGAGTGTCGCCGCGGCGAAAGCCAGCGCGACCAGCACGACGATGCCGAAGGTGGAGCGCCACAGGCGGCGGATCATCGTCACGCGTCCCGGATCATGTAGCCCGCTCCGCGCACCGTCTCGATCGCGTCCATGTCGAACCCGGCGTTGAGCTTGGAGCGCAGCCGGCTCAGATGCGTCTCGACGATGTTGGTCTTGGGGTCGAAGTCGAAATCCCAGACGCGTTCGAGCAGCATGGTCCGCGTCATCACCCGGCGGGGGTTTCGCATCAGCTCGGCCAGCAGCGTGAACTCGCGCGGTTGCAGGGTCACACGCCGTCCGGCCCGTTCCACGGTGCGACGATGCAGGTCGAGCACGATGTCGCCGACCCGGAGCAGGTGCGCGTCGTCGCCGCGCGGTGCCGGCCGGCGCGCCAGCGCATTGAGGCGTGCGGCCAGCTCGGAAAAGGCGAACGGCTTGACCAGATAGTCGTCGGCGCCGCCCTCCAGTCCCTCAACTCGATCGGCAATTCCGCCGACCGCGGTCAGCATCAGGACCGGCGTCGCGTCGCCGGCCGCGCGCAACGCCCTGACCAGGGCGAGGCCATCGAGGCCGGGCAGCATCCGGTCGACCACGATCGCGTCGAACCCACCCCCTGTCGCCTCGAACAACCCGTCACGGCCATCGGCACTGACCGCGACCTGGTGCCCGGCCTGACCCAGCCCCTGCGCCACGAAGGCGCGGGTGTCGGCATCATCCTCAACGATCAATATCCGCATCGCCCGACTATCGCGCGCCAGCATCGGTTCGCCAACCGCCGCCCAGCGCACGGAACAGCGCCACCTCGTTCTGCGACACAGCCAGATCGGACTGGACCTGTTGCAGTGTCGCCGACGCCAAGGCCCGCTGCGCATCGACCTGGAGCAGGCCGGGCGCATCGCCGAGCCGCACGCGCGCACCGGCCCGCCGCGCATAGGCCTGCGCCTCGCGCGAGGCGGTCGCCAGATCACGGTTGCGGCGCGCCTCGGCATCATAGGCCGCGAGCGCCGTCTCCACCTCGCGCAGCGCCCGCAGCACGGCCACGTCCCAT
The DNA here is from genome assembly GCF_025960285.1 of Sphingomonas sp. R1. Lineage (GTDB taxonomy): Bacteria > Pseudomonadota > Alphaproteobacteria > Sphingomonadales > Sphingomonadaceae > Sphingomonas. Next base: position 111,915 of record NZ_CP110113.1, read on the forward strand.
CCGGCGAGCGCCGCGCGCTCGGTCGCGCGGGCCTGCTCCAGGCGAGCGCGGGCGGGCGCCTGATTGGGGAACGCCCAGCTGACGAGCGGCGATGCGACGGCCTTGAACCCGCCCGACAGCAGTCCCATCGCTCCGCCCAGATTGACGCGCGGGTAGAGGTCCGCCCGCGCCACCCCGATCCGCGCCGCGGCTGCGGCAAGGCGTCGCTCCGCCTCGCGGACGTCAGGGCGCCGGAGCAGCAGCGCGGTCCCATCGCCGACCGGCGCGGCGGTGCGCAGCCGGGGTGCGGCGGTGCAGGCGAAGCGATAGCCCCGCGCTTCCGCCGGGGGGCGCCCCTGCAACGTTGCGAGCCGATACAGCGCGTTCGCCCGCTGCGCCTCGAACGGCGCGATGACCGCGCGAGTGGCAGCGGCAATGGTCGCGACCTGCGACACCTCCAGCGGCGACACTTCGCCAGCGCGGAGCTGTTCGCGCACGAGCGCGACCGACCGGTCCTGTGCCGCCGCGACCTCGCGCGCGGTCGCGATGGCGCGGGTCGATCCGCACAGGTCGACATAGGCCAGCACCGTGTCGGCGACCACGGCGACGCGCAGCCCGTCGACGACGGCGGCCTGCGCCTCGGCATCCGCGTCCGCCGCAGTCGCGGCGGATCGCAGCCGGCCGAACAGGTCGAGATCCCAGCTCGCCGTCGCGGCGATGTCGTAATCCGTCGTCGGCACGTTGCCCGACGCGCTCGGTTGCGAGGCGGGGTTGTCGACCCCCAGCGCGCTCTCGATCGTCGTCTGCGGCAGCCGAGCCGCCCGTGCCTGCCGCAGCGCGGCGCGCGCGCCGTCAAGATTGGCGTAGGCGACGCGCAGATCAGCATTGGCGGCGAGGGCCGATCGCACCAGTCCATCGAGGACGGGATCGTCGTAGAGCCGCCACCAGTCATCCGGCACCGGCGCGATCGACGCGACGGGAAGCCGGGCGAACTCGCCCGTCGCGCTGGGCGGGGCGATCGTCGGCGGAGGTGCGGGCACGCTCATGCACGCAGAAGCAAGCAGCGCGACGGCGGGAACGAGGCGACGGATCATGCCAGCGCCTCCTTGGCTGCGGTCGCAGGCGGCACGGTGCGGTCCTCGCCATAGCGGGCATAGAGCGCGGGCAGCAGCAACAGGTTGAGCGCAGTCGACGAGATAAGGCCGCCGAGGATCACGATCGCCATCGGATGCTCGATCTCGTGCCCTGGCGCGTTGCCCGCGACGATCAGGGGCACCAGTGCCAGTCCTGCGCAGGCGGCGGTCATCAGGATCGGCACCAGTCGCTCCTCCGCGCCGCGCAGCACCAGCTCACGTCCGAAGGTCATGCCTTCATGCCGTTCGAGATGCTGGTAATGCGACAGCAGCATGATGCCGTTGCGCGCGGCGATGCCGATGACGGTGACGAACCCGACCAGCGAACCGAGCGACAGCACGCCGCCGGTGACGGCGACCGCGACGACCCCGCCGACCAGCGCGAAGGGCAGGCTGACGCCGACCAACGCGGTGATCCGACGCGAGCGGAACTCCATCCAGACGAGCAGCAGGATGCCGACGAGGCACAACGCGCCGATGCTCCAGAGGCGGCTGCGCGACTCTTTCAGTGCGGCATATTCGCCGAGCACCTGCGGATGATAGCCGGTCGCGAACGGCACCCTGGCGACCGCGGCGTCGACCGCCTGCGCGACCGTGCCCAGGTCCGCGCCCGCGACGTTCATCGTCACGTCGAGCCGGCGCTGGCCATTCTCGCGCTTCACCTCGTTGGGCGCAGGCACGATCTCGATATCGGCGATGTCGCCCAGCCGCACCGGCGCCCCGGCGGCTGCATTGCCGGGGGCTGGCACCTGGATCATCAGGTCGCGCAAGGCGTGGACGCTGTTACGCACTGCCGGCTCGCCCCACACCGCCACGTCGAAGGCGCGCTGGTCGCGGTAGATTTCGCCGACCTTGGCCTGCGCGACCAGCACCTGCGCCTGCCGGCGGACCTCGCCCGCGGTGAGGCCGAACCGCGCCAGTTCACCCGCGCGCGGCCGGATGCGGATTTGCGGCACCAGCACCTGGGATTCCAGCTTCAGGTCGGAGACGCCCGGGATGCCGCCGATCGCCTCACGGACGCGGGCACCGGCCGCGCGCAGCTCCGCCTGATCCGGGCCGTAGATGCGCACGACGATCGTCGCGCCGGCGCCGGTCAGCACCTCCTTGATCCGCTCGCGCAGATAGGTGAGCACGTCGCGATAGAGGCCGGGATAGCCCTCGACCACCTCCTTGATCCGCGCGACCGAGGCATCATAGTCGGCGTTCTCGTCGAGGCTGATCCAGAGTTCGGTGAAGTTGGGGCCGACCACCTCGTCGGCCTGTTCGGCGCGGCCGATATGCGCGCCGAAGTTGCGGACGCCGGGGATGCTGCGCAGTTCCTTCGACGCGCGGATCGTGATCCGGTCCATCGCCTCGATCGACGTCCCCGGCTTCTCGACGAAGTGCATCAGGAAGTCGGTTTCGCGGAAATCGGGCAGGAACTGGTCCTTGAACGTCGCATAGCCGACACCGGCGAGCAGCAGCCCGCCCGCGACGATCCCGACCGCCATCGCCGGCCTCGCGACCACGCGCGGCAGGAAGCCGACGTAGCGGCGTTTCATCACCGCGACGAAGCGGGTGTCACGCTCCGCCTTCAGCGGCGCGTTGGGGAGCAGGAGCAGGCACATCGCCGGCGTCACGGTCAGAGCGACCAGCAACGACATCCCGATCGCCAGCACATAGGCGATGGCGAGTGGCTGGAAGAAGGTGCCGGCGACGCCGCCCAGGAAGAAGATCGGCACAAACACCAGCATCACGATCAATGAGGCGAAGACGACCGCCGAGCGCACTTCCAGCGAGGCGGCGAGCACCACCGCGAACGCCGGCTTCGGATCGGCCGCCTCGCGGTTCAGACGCAGCCGCCGCGCGATATTCTCCACGTCGATGATCGCATCGTCGACCACTTCGCCCAGCGCGATCACGAGGCCGGCGATTATCATCACGTTGATCGTCGCACCCGACCACAGCAGCATCAGCCCCGCGCCAAGCAGCGACAGCGGGATCGCGACGAGGCTGATCGTCGCCTGCCGCCAGTCGCGGGTGAACAGGAACAGCACCGCCGCCACGAGCGCGCAGCCGATCATCAGCGCGCGGGTGAGATTGTCGATCGACCGTTCGATGAAGGTCGCCGGCCGGAAGATGGTCGTGTCGACCCTTACGTCCTTGAGGCCCGGCTTCAGCTCGGCGAACGCGGCCTCGACCGCGCGGGTCAGCTCCAGCGTATTGGCGGTTGGCTGCTTCTCGACGATCAGCATGATGCCTGGGCCGTCGTCGATGATGGCGTTGCCGATCGGCGCATTGAAGCCGTCGACCACGCGGGCGACGTCGCCGATCCTGACTGGTGCCTCGCCCGCCTGCCTGACGACCGCCTGTGCCAGCTCGGCCGCGGTCTGCACCGTGCCTGTCTGCTGGACGGCGAGGCGCTGGTTGGGCGTGTCGACGAACCCGCCGCCCCCGACGAGCACAGCGTCCCCGGCCGCTGCGCGCACCTCCGCCAGCGTCACGCCGGCCGCGCGCAGCCGGTCGGGATCGACCAGCACCTGCAACTGCCGATCGCGCTGGCCCCACACCGCGACGTTGGCGACGCCGGGGACGGCCATCAGCCGGGGCCGGATGGTCCAGCGCACCAGCTCGGACAATTGCATCTGGTCGAGCTTCGTCGACGACAGCCCGACCTTCATCGCCCGGCTTGTGGAGGACAAGGGCGGCATCAGCACCGGCTGACGCGCGGCAAGCGGCAGGCGCGGCTGCACCTGTGCGATGCGCTCGCCGACCATCTGGCGGGCGCGGATCACGTCGGATCCGCGCTCGAACAGGATTTGCACCGACGACAGACCCAGCACCGACTTCGAGCGCAGCGTCATCAGCCCGGGCACGCCGTTGACCGCCGTCTCGATCGGCACCGTCACCAGGCTCTCGACCTCCTCGGTGGACAGCCCCGGCGCCTCGGTCTGGATTTCCACCATCGGCGGTGCGAACTCGGGGAAGACGTCGAGCGGCACGTCGCGCCCGGCGCGGACGCCGAGCACGACCAGCAGCGCGGCGAGCACGAGGACGAGGACACGCTGCGCCAGCGCGAAGTGGACGAGCCGGCCGAGCATCAGTGCGCGGCCCCGAACTCGGTCCCGAACAGTTCGGCCGCACCATCGGTGACGACCTGTGCGCCGGCCGTCAGCCCACGTGCCAGCAGCGCCCGGCCGCCGCTTTCCGACGCCACCTCCACGCGCTGACGCACGAAGGTGTTGGGGGCGGTCCGCTGATAGACCCATTCGCCACCGTGGATATCGCGGAGGATCGCGGTGGATGGCACCGACAATCCTTCGGTCTGCCCGGCGAGCGGCAGGTCCACCGCAACACGCTGGCCGACGCGGAAGGCGCGGTCGCGATTGTCGACGACGTAATACAGGTCGACCGTGCCCGCGACAGTGTTAGCCGAAGGCGGTGCCTGGACCGGACGCGCTGCGCGGGGAGCGCCGCCATCGCCGAGCATGCGCACCGTCGCGCTGTCCGCGCGGCGCACATCGCCCATGTCGCTGCCAAACACCGATGCGCGAACCCACAGGACAGGCTGCGAACCGAGCGCGGCGACTGCCGGCCCGAGCAACCGTCGCTGCTGCCGGGCGGCGCCGAGCGCCGCCTGCGCCGCGGCCAGCGCCGCTGCGGCTTCATCACGGGCGCGCACGCTGCCGGCCTCCTCCCGCACCAAGCTCTCGGCCCGGTCGAGCGCGATCCTCGCCAGCCTCGCCTGCGCCGTGGCGCGCGCCAGTTCGGCATCGGCCGCCGCCTGCTGGCTGCCGATCTGCTGGAGGTTTGTGGTCGAGTTGACCGGCACGCCATTGGCGCTGATCGGCGGCACGACAATCTCGCCGGCGACCTCGCGCGTGGCGATGGCCGTCCCTCCGCTCACCCGCACAAGCGCGATGCCGAGACGCTGCTGAGCCTGCGGCGTTAGCGTCAGCTTCAGCAATTCGCTCTCATGCGCGATCGTCTCGGCATGGGCGGGCGGCGCGGGCGGCTTCGCAACTTTTTCGCCGCAGCCGGCGAGCAGGATCGGGATCAGGAGAAGGGTCTGACGCATACCGGCGACCTAGCCGCCCAAGAATGGGTGTCGCTGGAGCGGACTATACAAAATCCCAATGTTTCCCGGTCGGGAACCTCCAACGGGACGACCGTCACCGACGCAAAAATCCGCTGTATCCCCGCCGGGGCTTTCCCAAAATATGTTCCCGAAATATGAGTCCCGAAATTCGCTGTTTGAGATGGGATAACGGGACTCATGCTGGTTGGTTATGCGCGTGTCTCGACCTCCGACCAGGACCTGACGCTACAAACCAATGCGCTGACCAAGGCAGGGTGCGAAAAGCTGTTCACCGACAAGGTGAGCGGCGCGAAGCTGAACCGGCCCGGTCTGACCGAAGCCCTCAATTTCGTGCGGGCGGGTGACACGCTGGTGATATGGAAGCTCGATCGCCTTGGCCGGTCGATCGGGGGCCTGATCGAACTGGCGGCCGACCTGTCCGCTCGCAAGATTGATTTCCGATCGCTGACGGACGGGTTCGACACGGCCACCCCATCGGGCCGGCTGCTGTTTCATATCCTCGCTTCCGTCGCGGAGATGGAGCGCGAACTGATAAAGGAACGGACGATCGCCGGATTGGCAGCGGCACGGGCAAAGGGCGGCACGGGTGGAGGCCGCAAGTCCGTAATGACGCCCGACATGCTCGACACAGCCCGCAAGCTGCTCAAGGCCGGCGACAAACCAGCGAAGGTCGCAAAGCTGCTCCAAGTCGGCCGTTCCACCTTCTATCGCCATTTCCCTGCGGCCGAGCGCGAACCCGGCTAATCGGTGTCAGAAGATCGTCGCGTAGTAGGATTGCTCGAACCGGCCCCTGCTGATCCGGGCCATGTGGTCGATCCGTTCCAGCACTGGAGGCGGGCGGCGGGTCCGTGCCGGTCGTGCGTCAGGACGGGCCAATAACACGAGATTGGCAATGGCCGCGCCCAACAGAAACTCTTCCTCGGCACCGCGCAGGCCGCGAAGGTGCAAACGGGTTAGCCCCCGCTTACCTTTGGCATCGGCAAACACCCGCTCGACGCCCCGACGCAGCCGCATCGACCGCTTGAATAGGGGCGTCTGCATCTCGCCGCGCACAAGCTCGCGCACGTCCTCATGTTCGCTGTGCGTGACCGACCTGTTGCTGCCAGCGGTGCATTTCCGTTTGAGGTGACAGGCGCGGCAATCGGCAGGACTGGCGCTGTATCGGAGGAAGCCGGCCCGACGATCGGCACCGCGAAAGGGCAGTATCTTCCCAGCGGGGCAGACATAGCGGTCCTGCTCCCGTTCATAGCGGAAGGCTTCGCGGGGGAATTTGCCCTTGGTCTGTTCGGATCGTTCCAGCACCGGGATATGCGGGATGGTGCCGCGATCGGTGACGAACGCCAGGAACGCGGCGCTGCCATAGGCGGTGTCGGCCGCGACACGCTTTGGCCGGTAGCCGAACCGATCGTCGGCCCGTGCCAGCATGGTCCGCCCCGCATCGACTTCCGCCGCGAAGCGGGCGGGACTGGCCTCCACGTCAATCGCCACCCCTCCCGGAGTATCAATCAGGACATTCAGGGCATAGCCGAACCGGCCCCGCGCCGTGCGCGCCGACCACGCCGACGCCGGATCGGTGCGTGACACCTCGGCCGGCTTTCCACGCGGTACGCCATGTTCCTGCGGTGGAGCATTGGCCTGATCCGCCAGCCATTCACAAACCGGGCGGGGAAGCCGGGGCGCGGCCATGTCGGCATCCCGCATCTTGCGCTGCCAGCTTGCATCAGCGGCGACGAACGATGCGTCGATTGCGGCATCCTTGTGGGCGATCAGCCCCGCGTCGGCGCAGCGCCGAACAGTTTGCTCGAACAGGATGCGGAAGATGCCAGCATCGCGAAAGCGGCCATGCCGGTTCTTGCTGAACGTCGAGTGGTGCGGCACCGGCGCGTCGAGCGGCAATCGGCAGAACCAGCGATAAGCGAGGTTGAAGCGGACTTCCTCGCACAGACGGCGTTCCGACGTAATGCCATAGAGGCGAGCGATCAGCGCCATGCGGACCAGCAATTCGGGCGCGATCGAGGGCCGCCCACGGCGACTGTAGTGCGGGGCGAGCGCATCGCGCAGTTCACCCAGGTCGATCAGCCCGTCTATCCTGCGTAGGATGTGATCGGCGGGGATTATCGCTCCCAACGCCCGCCAACTTGCGCCCTTGCCGCCTCGCTGTTGCTCACCCATCATGGCCGCTGCTCCCGATGTGTCGAAGCAGGGAACCCGTTAGGAACGCGATCGGATCACCCGGCCTTTTTCAACAGCCCCAGGTGTTTTTCATGTCGCCAAGCTCTCCCCTGCCGGGTTGAGCACGTCAGATAGCGTGATCAGAATGCCGCCACACAGCGCGAGCGCTTACACACCGGAGCATAGCCGATGAGCGTTGCCCTCCTTTCTCGCAACTCCGTGTGGAGCGCACTTTTTGAGAAAGCCTAATTGAGAACGAGTTCCGAGAACCCGGCGCCGACGGTCCCGCGGGCTTTTCACGCGTGGAGCTCGCCCTCCCCTTCCCTGCTGATCAGACGTTCCGTTTTGAGAAGGTTGCCAAGCGAACGTACAACCCTTGGATGAGAATGCTCGGCGTGGTGGCTTCAGCACCTCAACAGCAAGGCCCGGCATGGTTGTTCCCACCGCCGCGCCGGCTCGCCGTGGCGCGACCTATCGACTCTATCAACGCGCGGCGGGACCGGGCAGGACGTGAGCCCCTACCCCGCCGCGGCTAGCGATGTGGAGCATACCCATATTTGCCTAGGTGCATTGCATGGCCAAGGTGGACTCTAACCGTCGTATCGTAGCCTAGCTATACTCGCCGGCTTAAAATAGCCAGTACCGCACGCTCAGCTCAAGGATCACGGAATTACGACGAAGCGTATTTCTGCAAAAGAAGCTCGCGCACCTCGTCTGCAATTTTTGTACCGCGAAGGGCACATTGCGACTTAATGGCGCGATGCAGGTCAGCCGGCACGTCAATGGTGAGCCTCTTCATAGGGACACCCTCGGCAGCCTCGATCGGCGTGCGGTTCTCGACCCACTGATCCGCCTGCTCGGGCGCGGGCTTCGCGGCCGTTGGACGAGCACCAATTGCTACCTTCTTTGTCGTCACCGGGTCATCTCCATCAACTCATTTCGAACAGCTTCGATCTCGGCCGTTGCCGCGCTGGCCTCGTCGATCTCATGTACCGCTAATCCCTGAGCGGCAGCCTCCGCGAAAACGACGCGCTGAACGATCTGCGCATCGAACGTAGGGAGTTCATAGCTCGCCAGGGCCTCCCCCACGTCTCGACCAATCGCCGTGTTTGCGATTTTCCGGTTTACCACAAAAGCGGCTTTCAGGCTTTCTTTATATACCCGTGCTTCAGAGATGAGCTTGACGACCTCGTCTGCGGCCCAAATGTCGTATGGGGAAGGCTGCACCGGAATCAAAACGACGTCGGAGGCCATGATCGCAGACCTGGCGAGGTCTGTGACCCGAGGAGGGCCATCGATCACGATATGGTCATAGCCGCGACCGATCTGCTCGATTTCCTTATGGATCGATGCTCGCGGGAGACCCACGACAGAAACTAACGGTTCGACCTGACGGGCTGCCGCCCAGTCCAAGGAGCTGCCCTGCGGATCGGCATCGATGAGGAGGACACGACCACCGAGGCGGGAAAAGCTCGCCGCGATATTGACGCTGAGTGTCGTCTTCCCAACGCCACCCTTCTGGTTGAGGACACCGACAATCATGGTTTGTGCCTTTGTGCTAATCCGGAAAGCCGGAATTTCGTAAAAGCGGATAGATGAGAAAGCGTCTTTTCGCAAACCCGATTCGTCGTAAAAGCGCAAAAGCGGCTACCTAGCCGCCGATTCCTCTCGTAACGGGCAGCGGAATAAGGAAGCGTAGGGCGGAGAGGAGGTGCCGGCGGTGTAGCAATCGCGGGAGGCAAATAGAATGGCCCGACGTGATCGAGCCTCTAGCCTGGCGTCGATCCCGGCCCGTTCATTGGCTCGCCAGATTCCGCATTTCAGTCGGGTCGTAAAAACGGATCGTCGTAAATCTGGGAAGACGCAAAAGCGCATCGGCGTAAACCTGCAAATACGTGCAAGGCGGCTCATAACTGGCAGCGGAATAAGGACGGGCAGGGCGGAGAGGAGGTGTCGGCGGTGTAGCAATCGCGGGACGCAAATAGAATGGCCCCGAGTGATCGAGCCTCTAGCCTGGCGTCGATCTCGGCCCGTTCATTGGCTCGCCAGATTCCGCATTTCAGTCGGGTCGTAAACACGGATCGTCGTAAATCTGGGAAGCCGCAAAAGCGCATCGGCGTAAACCTGCAAATACGTGCAAGGCGGCTCATAACTGGCAGCGGAATAAGGATGGGCAGGGCGGAGAGGAGGTGCCGGCGGTGTAGCAATCGCGGAAGGCAAATAGAATGGCCCGACGTGATCGAGCCTCTAGCCTGGCGTCGATCTCGGCCCGTTCATTGGCTCGCCAGATTCCGCATTTCAGTCGGGTCGTAAAAACGGATCGTCGTAAATCTGGGAAGACGCAAAAGCGCATCGGCGTAAACCTGCAAATACGTGCAATGCGGCTCATAACTGGCAGCGGAATAAGGATGGGCAGGGCGGAGAGGAGGTGCCAGCGGTGTAGCAATCGCGGGAGGCAAATAGAATGGCCCGACGTGATCGAGCCTCCAGCCTGGCGTCGATCTCGGCCCGTTCATTGGCTCGCCCAAATTCCGCAGTTCAATCGGGTCGTAACCACGGATCGCCGTAAATCTGGGAAGGCGCAAAAGCGTATCGTCGTAAACCTGCAAATACGTGCTAAGACAACACTTTGAAGACACGGAGTTAACACACGGATCAGAGGCGCAAGCCAAAAACCCCGCTATCTCGTACCAGCTGTGAAGAGCGTAGCTGCGATCGCGACGCAGCTGAGCGAAACCCAGATCATGATCTGGCCATAGATGTGGAGAACGACCCGGATCCATGGATGGCGTTTCCGCAGGAGCATAGCGGAGACAATCGCAACGACGGAGACAATGCAACCAGGGCCCATTAAGCTCGTCGATCGGCCGAGGAAGCGATCCGCGATGGGCATCGTGCCGAGGGAGATTACAAGGAACCAAGAGAATGCCACGGCCGCCTCAGAGCGACGCAAAGGGGCAATTCTCGATCCAACATGCTGCGGGATTGTCATGATGTAAGCTCCGTGGGATAATCCACCTGGAGGTGTGACATGGCCCTGTACGACCCAGTGCGATCCGCGATGCTACATGACCCCGAGGGGCGTCCAACGGCGGCTCCTAGCTTAGACGAAGATAAGGCACACATAGAGCCGTTTCGAAATGAAGCTGGCAACGTCACACGTGGCGGTCTCATCGGATTCTACCTGGGATATGCTTTGCTTCTGGGGATCTGCGCGGCAATCTACCTGAGCCCTATTCACGCATTTTAGGGTCTGTCAGAAAACTGCGGTCGAGATCCTTATCGACTTGGCCGCGCAGGCCAGATCCGGCGATAACATGACCCGCTCTGAGCTGGCGACCCGCTTGCTGTTCCGCAGCGATCGTCGTTCTCCCAGCGCCGATGATCTCAGCCGCCTTCGCGGCACCGAACATATCAGGCGTTGATTGCCGCACTGACGGTACACCCGTGCCTCGGTGTTGGTTGGCAACGTCGGCCTCGGTGCGAACATCGGGAGACCGGAGATGGACCTGATTTGGCTCCTGCAGTCGGTCACCGACCAGGTCGTAAATTCCTTGACGCCGTTGCTCGAAGAACCTCGAGATGAGCCCATCTCGAATTTGGCGCTGATCCGCTCGCAGAGACGTCTCGTGTAGACCAGGAGCTTCAACGCCGGTGGGAAGATTAGCAGACTCCCGCCGGTACCAATCTTGCAGCTCCTGGCTCAAATTCTCACTGATCTGCATGCCGTGGGACTCCGCCCAGCTGGCATCGTTCGAAAGCTGCGAGGCCTTCTCATCGAGGGCGGAGGCACGTCGCTCATACGATTGCGCCCTGCTTTCAGCTTCCTCTTTGGTGAGTGAATCGCTGACCGAATGCGATTGCCGCGAAAAGACGCCCGCTCGCGTGTAGGTCCCATCGTTTGTGGACACATTATCCGTAACAGCATGCTCGTCGCGCGAACCGCCGGTGGCAGAGTTGGTCACATCGGCTGACCTCTGATCCTGGGTGCCAAGATTCAGACCGTCGCTTTGCTGCCAGTTCCAACCCTTGGAAATACTAATATCAGGCAATGAGGCAGCAAGGCGGCCGAGTGGTCCGCGAGACTTGCCGGGGGCGGAGCCCTGCCCAGGAAGGCCTGCTGCGCCCTCTGCAGGGCTCGCCGGAGAACCCGCCGCACCGCCGCCGCCGAGGAGGCTCTTAGGCGACAGGCCCCCGGAGACGCGGACGTCGGTGTTGTCGAAATAGCGGGCGCCACGGTCATGGCCCTTGGTAACGCGCTGAGCCTGAGAAATAGAATCCCGATCCTCAAGGCCACTGAAGGTGGATGCAACCTTCCTGTCGCTGGCCTCAATGGACGTTCCCCCCTGAACGCCAGCAGAATTTTCATTGCCTGAGGTAAAGTCAGAACTAATTGTATGGGCGTCTCTAGTACCGAAAGTGTGGCTTCTGATAGAGGCGGCCTCATTTCGGAGGCTCTCTGCTTGCCGATGAAGAATGCTAGCCTGCTCGCGCTGCTCAGCGACGTATCCCGCTGACGTGGTTATACTCATGGGCAGCTTCGACATAGCCGATGTCGAATCTACCACCGAAGCCCCACTGGACGTGCTAGCGATCGTCGCGCCATTCGCCGTCCGAGCTGTGAACATGCTCTCCCCAGACTGATAGGTGGGGGCGTCGGACCACTGGTTGCTTTGGCGCATGTTCGAGGTCGAATTCGCGTAGCTGACGTTGCCGTAGGCGTAATTGCCCGTGGTCTGCTCGAGGGCAGATGCCTCAGCTGCGTTCTGCGCCGGCGCGAGCATGGACGTCGCCTGCGTTGAGACACTCATTGCACCCTTGGCGAGGGCACCAGCCATGAACGGCACGCTCATCACCAGGAAGCCGGCGATCGTCGCAGTCTCCGCGTTCACCGCGCCAATCCCGGCGAAGGTGCTCAGCGTCACGCCGCCGTCTGCAACGCCTTGGGCGGCATACTCGCCCTTGGTCATGCAGATCATGTGGAGGATAACGTAGAGCGGGCCCCAGGACGCCAGGTAGAAGAAGCCGGTTGCATAGCCGCGGAGAGATCCCACGCCGGTCTGCGGCAGCAGAAAGAGGGGGAAGATGGCCGGGAACATGGCATAGAACACGACGGTCAACACGATATTGAGGATCGGCACCCAGCTCATCGCTTGGTAGGCGATCGAGTTATAGGTGTTCCGGGCCTGAATGTCCGCGCGCGTGGTAGCGAAGGTGTCGATCGCCGCCGAGCCCGATCCACCCGCCATCGCATCCCGCGCCTGCATGAAGGCATTGATTGCAGTCATCTGACGCATCGTGCCCGTGTAGTCGGAGCTGGCGTTGGTGAAGGCCGTGTTGGTGATGGGCACGTCCTCCTTAAGCTTCTGGGCTGCGAGGGCGGTGGAGAGGCGAGGGTAGGCTTCCTTCCCCCAAAGGCCGGCGTGCGCCTCGATGAGCGGCTGCCACCGTGCGCTCAGCATCTCATATGCCTGCTGGCAGGTGACGATGGCCGAATCTACGCCCCCGCCGCTGGGATCACGCTCGAGCCAGGACTGGCCGCGCGCCTCCGAACCCGGGCCGAGATCCGCCCAAAGGTCCTTTGAGTTGGCGAGGTCGGTGAGCGACTTATGGTGCAGCATGATGTCGCCGAACACACACTGTTTGAAGTGCTGCTGCAGGTTGGTCGCGAACTCGGCGTCGCGGATTTGGAAATTGCGCGTCGCGTCGAACAACCGCGCGCCATAGATCATGCCGTTGGTCGAATAGTTGAGCTGAGACGGCATCGTGAACACCGTCTCCGCCGTCCGCGTGAGATAGTCTCCGACCTGGCTCGTGAAGCTGGCCATCACGCCCAGCCCCAGAGGGACGTTAGCGACAGTTGCGGGTGCGAGAGAGGGGTTGATGCGATCCGTCACCTTGATCTGGACGGTTGGCACCATGAGGCAGAGGTAGATGCCGGTGGCGGTCAGGAACCAGTTGAGCCAGGCACGCACATTCATCGAAAAGGCGACGGCCATGAGCGAGTAGATCAGGCCGATCACCATCACGACCTTGATCAGCGACTTATAACCGCCGCCGCCGGTCCAAGCCGCTACCGCATTGAAGACGTTGACGATGTACTCGCCGCCGCCGATCGTGAACACCTCGAGCATGGCGTGCCTTCCCGATCCTATTTGAGGCCTTGGGCATTGAGGCCGCGCGAGAAGTTCAGCGCGGCGGCCATGCCCGGCGAGAGCGTGTTCTGGAGGGTGGACTCGAGCATTACGGAGCGGTTGATGATCATCTCGGTCATCTGCACCGTGTCCTTGATCTTGTATTCGCGCTGCTCGTACTTGCCGCGCGCCTCCCGGAGCTGCTGGCGCCAAGTCTCAGCCGTCGCCTGATCTGCAGGCTGGAAATAGACCTGCGCTTGCGTGACGCGATCCAGCATGTTGTCGATCATGGCAGCGAGAAGGCTCACCGCCACGATCTCGGCTAAGGCATCCTCGGAGGACGGGTCGAGTCTTGCATGCGCAAAAGCCTGCACGGCGAGGATCTTGTAGAGGGGCAGGGGAGACATGTTGAGGAGCTGGATCTCGGCCGTATCTAGCGCCTGATCCGAGCGGATCTTGGTGTTCATCGACGCAATCATGTCCTTCACCCGCTGACGTAGCGCGGATGCCTTCGGAATGGTCAGGTTCTGCTCGGTCGGTTTGAGGCACTTCACGTCCTCGTCGCACTTGAGGATCTTGACCGGTGTCCCGCCATCGGTGCCATCCAGTAGGGCGGTGACCACCGCGTCCTCGCCGGGACCGAAGTAGCGAATGGAAGGCGTTCCGTCGGTTGCCGCAGTATTCACGACAACAGTCCCAACAAGCGTCATCAGGTACTCTGAAAACTGCGTGTCGTAGCCGCCGAACTTGTTGGAGCGCTTGATAGCTTCCCAGGTGTAATTCCGCGGCTCGCCGGGGATGTGATCCGCCATCTTTGGATCGTTGTTGCCGGCAAGGATGGAATCCTGCTCGCCATCCGCGTTGCAGCCTTGGCGCGATCGAGCCCAATCGCTGAACTTGCCCTGCGAGTTAGCGACCGCAGTGCAAATCGTGGACCGAGCGCCCTGCATCTTCGGCCAGACCGAGCCCACCAGGCCTTGCGCCGCTTCGCACGATGAGATGTTCATCTGGTTCATCTGCTGAGCGGCCTGCTGAAACTCGCTCATCACCTTGCCGATCTGCGGCGAGACGCTGTCGATCGCCAGCTTGAAGGCGAAGCCGAGGGCGTTGTTCGCCGTCGCCTTCAGCATGGCGATCATCTCGGAGGCGTTGATGAACGAGAAGGAGCCGGTGAACAGGTCGATGCCCCCGCAGCCGGCACGCGCGCTCGGCAACTGCAGGTTAAAGGGCGAGACGCTTTTCTGCGGGAATCGCGTCCAGACATTGCCGCCCGTGTAATAGCCGGCGGTCTGCCCCTGATAGGCCGACGGGCCGCTGACGTTGGCGGCCCCGCCAGCCTCATTGAAGAAGCTGTTCATCTGCCCCGCGACGTCTGCGCGGGCGATGCCGATTGGGATCATGCTGGCCGCCGCAAGCGCGGCGACGCTCGATGACAGCTTTCGGCCTAAGGCGCGGAGAAAGGGGAAGCGAGGGGGAAGGGGAGGGCGCATCAGTAGTCACTCCCGGGCTTGGTCTGGGTGAGGGTGAAGATCCGATCCATGATTTCGTCGGCCGTGAGGATGCCGTAGCCGATCGGAACCGTCCGCTTGGTGGCGGTGTCGAAGAGGACGAGCGCCGGCGTCACATTGCCAGGGACACCCATCTTCGCGCGTTGGCCGGAATCTACGACGTAATTCGGGAAGTCCTTGCTCGGGCCGCCATCCATCGAGACGGCCATCACCGCGATGCCGTTGCTGTCGGCAACGGAGCGAAGGATCGGGCCGAACACCTCGCAGGCGCCGCAGGACTGCGCGAAGAAGTAGAACATGCCGTAGCGCTGGCTCAGGTGCTGCAGGGCCTGGGTGCGGTCCGCCTTGCGGTTATCGGTCCACGCGCGCTTGCCGACCGTCGAGACGGGGCGCTGCAGCGTGTAGTCGATGTCGGGGTTCTGCCAGAGCGCGCGCTGCCAGGTGTCGGAGAACAGCGAAGCGCGATCGAGCTGCTCGCGCTGAAAGCGAACATAGGCGATGATGTTCTCTTCCGTGGGATTGAGCACGGCACGCGCCTTGAGCTCGTCCAGCTCCTTGCCGATCGCCGCCAGCTGCTCCGTTGCCGTCTTCTGAGGAGCGGGAGCCGCCTGCTGCTGCTTCGGCTTCTCCACCTTCGGGCGCTCACAGTAGAACCACTGTCCGAGGCGGCGCTCGCGGCAATAGAAGTCGTCGCCCTGCTGGACGTCGCCGGCGCTGTCCTGGTCGACCGTTTGGGCATCGGGCTCTTCAGTCTGCGCGGCAGCGTGCATCGGCGTGCCGAGCCCGATCAGGGCGGCGAAAGTGAGGCTCACAAGTTTGCGCATCGAGAGATCCTTCCCCTCAATCAACGATGGTTTCATTGTCGATTTCGCCGTCGAGCTCGTGGGCGGCGATGCCGACGAGCGAGAGCATGACGGCCGCGTCCAGCATCTTCGTGCCGGAATCGAGCATCTGGACAACGCCGTAGAGATGCGGCCGCGCATGGCGGCGGCCGTGGCTGGTTGCGCGGACGAAGCCGCGGGCATGGTTGGCGAGAAAGCCGCGACTGACCATGCCGACGAGCATGTCTCGGAGATCCGCGCCGATGATGTCGCAGCGGAACCAGATGCTCAGCGTGGCGGCGATTTCCTCGGCCGAGCTGGGCTTACCTGAGCGATAGACCCGCATGAATGTCGCAAGCTCGAGCACCGACAGGTCGATGGCGCAAGGGTGCCGCGGCGTCGCCACGGGCAGGTCATTTGCCGGTGTTAAGGTCATAATAGTCCTGAATTTTCTTCTGGATGTCGGTCATGGTCTGGACTTCATCCGGAAGCTTCACGGCCTCGGTGAACTCGGCATAGACCTCGGAAAAATCCATCTTCGACAGGTCGAGGCGCTGGAACTCCTCGATCGTGAAGCCCTTGCACTGCTCGTTCTTGGGGCTCCCCCACGGCTTGTTGATCTGGGGGCGGCCCTGAACCTGTAGGATGCGGCTGAGCTTGCTCCCGAAGCAGCAATAGGCATCGCGTGACGTGATGCAGACGCCGAGGATCTTGGACGCGCAGTACGATCCGACCTTGTAGCAAAGGCCCTTGTCGTCCTTCTTATCCAGTTCCTTTTCGGCCGAGCTGCAAAGCCACGGCGTGAGCAGCGGCACGCCCTTGCCGGAGCAGCAATTGGAGGCGCCGAAGATCTGCTTGCTGCAGGTGTCGCGCTCGCCGGTAAACACGGTCAGCTTGTCCGGATCGAACTCCTTGCCTGCCTGACCGAGGGCGTTCAGCGCGACGAGCGCGTCCTTGAACTCGGTCGAGGCCTCGCGCTCGATCGGTTCGCAATTGCCGTTCATGCAGTAGACGTCGTTGCCGCAGATATACTCGCTCTGCCCCGGCGCCGGCGCATCGGGCAGGGGGCAGCTGTAGACACGCTGGCTGACCTGGCATGCGCCAGACTGCGGATCGTCCAGGCATTCGTCCCGGAGGAACTTGCACTTGGGATCGCCGTCGAGCGTGCTGCAGTCGCTCGCCTTCACGATGCGCTGGCAGGTGAAAGGCTTGGACCACGCCCAGCAGCTCTGGGTGACGGAGACTCCCTCGATCACGCGGGTCTCGGGGCCTTCCGTGCAGACCTCAGCGCCTTGGGCGGTGCAATTGGGGTCGCCGTCGAGCGCGCCGCACGTGGTGGTGCGATGGACGTCAACCGTCTTGGTGCCTTGCTTGGCGTACCAGCTATAGCCCGTCTTGCTCGGGCTGAAGGTCGCCATTTCCGGAAAGTCGGCCTTGCAGATGTACTCGCGCGCGGTGAAGTCGCCGCAGAACTTGTTGCGGGCGAAGCCGAACATGTCGTGCGCGGTGCAGCCCCCATAGGAGGCCCCCGACGCACGGCACTGACCCGAGGCGACGAGCGGGTCCACCTGCGACTGACGCGTAAGCGGCGTGCCGTAGGCGTTGCTCGGCACCACCAGGTACTTGAACTCCTCGGTGTTCTTGACCTCTGTCTCAATTCGGCTCGTGCAGCTCTCCTGGCGTTCCTCAGGCTTGGAGCCCTGGTTGCAGGTCGCCTCATAATAGCCCTTCTGGCCAGCACCCGGGGGAAGGGGCTTGCAGCTCCCTTGCGAGCCGCCGAGGCTTTCGCCGCCCAGGTAGCTGTTCGGATCCTGCTCAACGGCGGTTGCCCGCTTGGTCGTGTCGATCAGCTCGTTGTTGGTGAACTGCGCGCGCGTCCCCTGCTTGTCGATGACGGTATCGAAGGTCTCATTGCCCTGCGCCGCGATCGTGCCGTCGGTCGTCAGCTGTTCCGGGTTATTGAAATAGCCGGTCTGCGGGAGATTGGTGCCAGCATAGCCAGGCACCTCGTACTCCATTCCGTTCGTCGGCTTGTCGGCGCCGGCACGAGTGGCCTTGCCGAAAGAATTGCCCTCATCGCGAGCATGCTGCGTCGTTTGCGCGGATTGCTGCGCCACGCCGGCGGCCGAGCCGAGCGCGACCGAGACGAGAAGGGTGAGGACGAGGCGCTTCACGACCCGGCCTTCGCCATGTTCGCCAGCGCGATCTTGGAGACGGCTGCACCGGGACCGCGCGCATCAGAGAAGGTCTCGAGCGCATAGCGAACCGTGACGTTGCCGGTCATCCGGTCATAGGGCGGCACCTTGTCCCGGCAGGAGAAGCCCGAACACAGGTCGAAGTCGGAGGAGACCGCTACATAGGCGGGTACGGCCTGCACATTGAAGGCGCGGAAGAGGCGGGGATCGATGCCGACGTTGGAGAGCTGATCCTCCTTCTTGACGACATTCCGCATCGCCGCGCTGAACTCCTTCAAGGAATTGTTCGGGAAGCCGCGGAAGACGACGATGCCACCGGCCTTGGTGGTGTCCGCAATCATGCGGCGCAGCGATTCCGGCGGCATGGAGAGGCTGGCAAAGGCGATGATCTGCGGAGCCTGGCCGCGCGTCGCGGTCGCATTCTGGCTCGCGCCCTTGATGATCTCGTTGAAGTCGAAGGCGCCCTCTGGCCCGCGGGGAAGGTCTGCCTTGGCCAGGTTCGTCAAGGTCTGCGGCAGCTTGTCCTGCATCTCGAGGGCCTCCTTGCGGAAGGCATCGCCGCGGTTGCGGACGTGCTCGGCGAACTTGGCGGCATCCTCCTGCATGGCCGCTGCTCGCTTCTGGATGGCGTTTACATCGAGGTCCTGGACCTGCTGCATCACCGCAGGGGCATTCTGGGCAAGCGCCTGAATGCCGGCGCCGGCGGCGAGGGCAGCTGCTACGATCAGGAAGCGGCGCATGTCTGGTGTCTCCTCAAAGCACGCAGCAGTTGCGCTTGCGCCACACGAGGTAGCCCATGTCCTCGCCGATGACGGGGAAGGCGCGGCCCGTCGTGGGGAGCAGCGTCGAGCCGCCAAGCGGCCCACAGGATCCGGGACCGAAGACGGTCGGAATCGGGTTGGTCATCTGGACGCGGTATTGCTGCTTGCGGAGCACCGGCATCAGATACTTGTTGCACAGGCCCGCCGAGCCCATCGTGCCCCAGGCCAAGCCCTCCCGGTGCAGCTTGAACGCGAAGCGGGTGAGGGCGAGACGCGAGGCCTGCACATGGTCGACATGCGCCGGCACATTGCCGTTCACCGGGTACATCGGGCCCTGACAGCCGGCGCACCAGAAAAGCGGATCGAGAGGCAAGCCGACCGTCCCCGCGATGCAATCCGCGGCGCACGCTGCCTGCGCGATCGGGTTCGAGAAGAGGACCGCCTCGGGATTCAGGATCGTGGTGAGGCTGTCATCCTGCCAGAGCGGATCGATCTCGGTGATGTAGGCAATGTCGAAGCTGGTTTGCTCGAAGCAGATGAAGTCGGTGAGGATCTCCATCCAGTAGAGCAGCGGGTAGATATACCAGTGGACGTGCCACTTGGACGTGCTCTGCGACTTGCCGCCGATCTGCGACGGGCCCTGAACGTAGCCGTTGCCGATGTTGAAGTTGGGAGCGATCTTGGCGCCGCCGAGCGAGACGAAGCACCAGGGCTTGGTCGAGACGTCGGCGAGGCGGACGGGCTCCCAGAAGCCGGCGGCGATGCCGATGCGCGGGACCGGCGAGCCGCAAGCGCAGATTGGGAGGGCGGGGTTGCTGGTGTCGGGGCGCGTGCTCGGCCAGATCGACAGGCCGCCGATCGACAGCGGGAAGAGGCACGACCAGCAGACATCGGTGATGGGGTTCACGAAGCGGCCGCTGCAGGTCGTCACCTGGGCGCGCGCGCTCGGCGCGATCGTCGCACCTGCGAAGACCGCAAGGAACACGACTAGGAGGTGGCGCAGGATCTTCACTGCGGCCTCACCAGAACGAAGCTGAGGAGCGCGATAGTCGGCGCGCCGAATAGGAGAATGCTCGGCCACCAGCTCGTCAGGCGCGAAAGGTGCGTCATGCGGAGAGACTCCAGCACGGTTGAAGGGCGGCTCGGCGCGCATCACTTCCGCGGTCCGAGCGATCGCCGAAGCTCGGCGACATTGATGAGGACCACCGCTCCGGACACGAAGGTCACGATCATCGAGACGATATCCCAAGGATCGACGTGCCAGTTCACAGGACCTCCCGCGTCACTGCTTCCAGGTGTGCATCGTCCGCGACCTTCTTCCTTGAGAGGTAGAAGCCGGTCTTGATGAGGGTCATGACGAGGAGAGCACCGACCAGCACGGCGGCGGCGGCGCCCAGCATCTTGGTCAGAGGAGCGATGAGCAGGACCGCGAACGCTGACGCGACGCAAAGCGCCTGCCAAATACGGCGATCGGCGCGCAGGGCAGGGGTCTCGGGCGCTGCCATGGGCGTGCGCAGCATGTCGAGCCAGAGAGGCATCAGTCGGCTCCCTTGAGGACGATTTCGGAGATTTTGAGCACGCGGCCCGTCTGCTCCACGACTGCCGGCGTGTGGCGGATGCCGAGGCGGCCGGTGAGGCGGCCCTCCTGGTCGAAATAGAAGCGCCGCTGGCGGTTGGTCATTTCCTCGAGCGGCGCGCCGCTGACGAGGATGATCTTGGCCTTGAGATCGCTGTAGCGCTCACTCGCCCAGGCCATCTGGGACTTGCTGTCGCCGTCCACGAAGACAAGCGCCTGATGCATCGTCACGAAGTCGAGCGGGTTCACGGCCTGCCCAGCGCGAGCGATCATGTTGCCCTTCGTGTCGCGGACATCGTGGTCTACCGACACGGACGGATCATAGTCCCATACACGCGCCTCGGTCGCGCGGGAGATACCTGCCACCGGCACAGGGCGGCGAACCTTTTGCTCGGCGCGCTTGGCGAAGGCCGCGTTCATGCGGTCGATCTCGCCGGTTGCCTGGAGGTGCTTGAGGCGGCCCTCGATCGTCGCGAGCAGATCGGGCTCGATGATGGGAAAGGTCTGCCCCATCGTCCCGTGATCACTGGCGTGGATCGACGAGGTGAGGCTGACCGAGAGCAGAGCCACGATCGCGACGGATTCGAGGGCGCGCTTCATAGGATCGGCACTCCCGTGCCGATGATCTTGCCGGCACACGCATAGCCGATCTCGGCGTAACGGCTGTCGAAGCCGTCCTTATGCGGCGTGCCGACATAGTAGCAGCCGGCGGGGATCTTGCCCGTCGGACCCGCCGTCAGGGGCTCGCCGGCCTTCGTCAGAGGCTTCATGTGTGCGACTAGCTTGCCGTTCACGAACACGTTGGCGGCTTGGTGGGTCACCGTGTCACCCGGCATGCCGTAGACGATCTTGCCGAACATCTCCGGCTTGTTCCCGAAGTGTCGAACGACCAGCGGATTGGCGGGTGGCTTGAAGAACACATACTGACCGCGCTGCGGCATGTGGTTCTTGTGGATCCAGAAGGCCCAGACCGGCAGGGAATCTGTGCGGTTGATCAGGAAGGCATGCTCCTCCCTCCACGCGCTGATGCCCTGGTAGCACGCCGTGCCGCCGATCATCAGCGCCACCGCCGCCCAAAGGTGCTTGCGAGGCCGCCAGCGCTGCGGCACCGCTGCGGTTGCCTCAATAGCCGCCGGCATCGGGGCCTCCGAAGGACTGCATGGCTGCGCCGACGGGTCCGTTGGACGGCGCTGCGGATGCCGGGGCGCCCTGCGGCGCTCCGAAGCCGCTCATGTCGGGTGCCGCAGCTGCAGGGGCGGGCATCTGCGGGGCGAGCTGCTGCTGCGGCGCCGGTTGCTGCCCAGCCTGCATCTGCTGGCGCTGGATCGCCGCGCGCAGCTCCGCCTCAGAGGCAGGCTTCGGCCGATTGACGCCAGAGGCGTACACCGCCTTTGCAACGTCGTCGGTAATGTCAGGGACGCCTTTCGACAGGACTGCCTCGCCGACTAGCACCACCTGGCCCTTCGCCCCGCGTCGGCCAAGCTCCGCATCGAGCGATGACATGAATTGCTTCATCTCGGTCTGCACGCGCTCGGGCGGGGTCAGCGTCCGCGACTGCGCGGTCACATACTCCCCGACGATCCGGGAAAGGTCTGCTCGGACGATGTGCTGTTCACGCGGGATCATCAGCGTGCGCGTGACCCAGATCGCCCAGATCGCGAGCGCCAGGATGATCAGGCCAAGGAGCAGTTGGGCGGCCGTGTAGCCGGCGAAGACGGTCCGAGCCCGCTTGACCTCTACCGCGGAGGTCGCGGACGGGGCCGGCGAAGCAGCGGGCTCGGTGCTCTCGATCACATCAGACATGGGTCTGGCCTCCTGCGAGCGAGGATGCGGGGGTACGCGGCGGCAAGATCGCACCGCGGCGGAAGAACATGATCGCGAGCGCGATCAGCATTCCGGCGCTGCCGATCATCAGCTTGAAGCTCGCCACGCGGCCCGCGTCGGCCGCGATGTAGCGGGACGAAAGGTTCGCGAGGTGGTGCATCATGCCGTCGATCGAGAAGTCACCGATCGCCAGGAACGCGAGGACGAACACGCCCATCGTCATGAGAAGGGTGGTGGCAATGAAGCCGGCGAAGTGGAGGAAAGCGTACGCGACGAAGCCATAGTCGGGCTTCGCAGGCTGACGCCTGAGGTGCAGATGCACCACCTTGGGTTCTGTGTTTGCAAGCGACATGTCGGTCACTCCGCTGCCATGGCGAGGCCAGTGTCGGCGCCGCTCCATTTCTCGGGATTGTCGGGGAAGGCGATCCGCTCGATCGCCGCTTCCATGGTGAGGCCCTGGGCCATCAGCGACTTGATATCGGCGAAGGTCTGGGGGCTCGAAGAGAAGACGGTTGCCGAATAGGGGTCGAGCACAAGGCGGCCCGTGGCCAGCATGTCCGGACCCTTGATGAGGATGTCCGAATACTCTCGGCCCTGCCGCTTCAGCGAGCGCAGGAGTGCATCGGTGTGATCGTCCATCTCGAACCGGTCGTGCTTCTTGAAGTCGGCGATCGTCTCTTCCTTCTGCTGAAGGATGACGAACCAATCGCTGTTTTCGAGTGCAGCTTTGGAGCCATCAGACTTGTAGTAGTCGTTGAGGCTCTGCGTCGCGGTCACCAGCGACGCGCCATACTTGCGGCACGTGCGGGCATAGGCCTCGATGAAGTCGGCCATGGAGCCGCCCTTCAGCATCTGCCAGGCCTCGTCGAGGAGCAGGGCCTTGGGGATCGAGCGATCGACCTTACGCATCATCTGGCTGGCCAGGAACATGATGGCGGTCAGCACCACCGAGCGCAGCTCTTCGCGGGAGGATAGGTCCGACAGCTCGAAGACGGTCAGATCCGCCTTCAGCTGGAAGGACACCTCGCCCTGGAAAAACCGGCCATAGGTGCCGGCGGCCGAGAACGGCCGCATGGCGATGCCGAGGTCGCGAGACAGATCCGTGCCGGCGCCGTTGAGCGCCTCGATCACTTCATCGATCGAGCCCTGACGGCCGCTGGTCGACCAGACATGGTTCACCGCCCCATCGATGAGGCCGCGCTCGGTATCGTTAAGCTTGTCGATGTGGCGGGCCATTTGGCTGATGATCGACTTGAGCATCGCCAGGCAGTCGAGGAGGTAATCCTCGTCGTTCTCGGCCTGCACCGGGTCGATCATCGAGAAGGGGTTGATGCAGAACCCCGAGGACATGGTGAACTCGACGAACGCGCCATTCTGGAGCTTGGCCGAGTGCTCGAACGAGCGACCGTCATCGATCACGACCACCTTGGATCCGGCCCCGCACAGCGCCGCGCAGAGCTCCTGGAGCGCGACCGACTTGCCCGACCCGGATTTGCCGAAGACCGCAACGTTGTGGTTGCCGGCGCTGTTCTCGAATGGCGACCAGTAGAAGGGTTGGCCACGACGACCGATCAGCATGAGGTGCGGGATGTGCCCACCAAGATACTCACCTTGCATCGGTGCCAGATTGCCAGCGGTCGTGCTGAGCATCGTCCGCATCCGCTTCATGTTGCGCAGGTCGTAGGAGAGACCGTTGCTCATGGTCATCGGCATGGCCGCGAGCAGGCCCTGAACCTGCAGGTAGCGATCGTCGAGCAGATCCCACCCGGCAGACCGGTAGATCGACTTCAGCACGCGCTCGTTGGCGTCGCCCTTGCCCATGGGGCTGAATGCGGTGACCGAGTAGAACACCTGCAGCAGCCTGCGACCTTGGCGGAGCTCGTCGCGGACGTGCTGCCACTCGGCGGACTGGTCCTTGAGCTGGGGAAGCAGCCGAGCCGATTTGCTGTCGGCCAGGGAGGTCGTGCGCAGGAACTTGCGGCCCGCGCGCTGCGCCTCCGCCTCGGCATCCGGGAAGTCGATCAGCAGGTTGGTCGAGACGGGGCAGGGGAAGCGCAGCTTGTCGGCAAAGATGTCGCCAATGAGCTTGGCACTGTCCCAAGGGGCCCAGCGCGGAGGCAGATTGCGGACCGAAAAGCTGCGGACATCGAATACGTCAGGGTAAATTTCCCCGATCTCCGGTGCGTTATCGACGGTGCGACCCGTGGGGCGAAATCGCTCGGTGCGGAGGAGAACGCGGTCCGGCTCGATCTTCATCTCGAGGTCCTGGCGGACTGCCTGATCTGCGATCGGATCGAAGGGATTGTAGGCGATCGTGTCGTCACCCGGCGCCGTGGTCGGTGAGATGATGTCGTCGATCCACCCGATCAGGCCGGCAGGATCAATCGCCCTCGCGTGGACGCTGATCGACTCCAGCATGGCGAGCAACGCATCGAGCGTCGCCGTGATTTCCTCGTTCGTGACGCGGCTCGTCTCCGGCGTCGCATAGGCGATGAGGAGACGGTGGTTTCGCAGGTGCATCGGAGAGGACGACGAGAGCGAGGACCAAACGCCGTTCTGCAGATACTCCGTGCGGTGCTTTGCCATGCGCTCGTAGATGCCGGCGGCGGCGTACCGCGGCATGTACCACTGGGAGAGGCGGCCGCCCACGCGCGGGCTCTGCCAGGAGTGGAATTCCAAGGATCCAGGTGCCGGCACAGCTTCCGAGAGGAACTGCGTCATGATCTCGCCGGTGCGCTCACTGGCGCCGACCATCGGGGTCGCTTCAACAACGAAGCCGCGCGAACCGGCATTGTAGAAGATGTTCGTCTTGGGATCGAAGCTTCGATACGGCAGCCAGTTGCAGAAGCGTGGCACCGCCGTTGAGGGGCGCTCGGACTCCGGCGTCGCGGAATCCCCGAGCATCAGGTTGAGCATGTTGCGCACGAAGCTCATTGATTTCCTCCAGTCACACCGGGGAAGGATGGCGCGTGAAGCGTCGGCACCGGCACCGAGCCGGCTGCGGCGCGCGTGTCGCTCTCAAGGGTTGCAGCCGCCGAGCGGATAAGCGGATTGGCGTTCATCGCGCCGATCGCCGCCTTACCTGCCTCTGTCGCCCGCGCCGGCACGATTGTGCCGTTCGCCCGAGCAGGGACGAGGGGCGCGGAAGAAGTGGGGTTGGGCTTGGCGGACGGGAGGTTGAGCGACACCTTGGGGAGCGGGTTGGTGCCGGCGTTGGTGGAGCGGACCGCCTCGGAGGGCCTGGCGGGCGAGAGCCGCCGCGCCACGTCTTCCTTGATCGCGCCGATCGGATCCGAAGGAGCGGGCGCCGTCGATGCGCTAGCTCGCGATCGTGCCGCCTCGACCGCAGCAGGATCAGGCATCGCAGCGTCGTCGCCGTCGGCCCCGGGCACTTCTGCGCGCTCGAGAGCGGCCAGGAGCGTGCCAGAGCCGGTGGCGGCAGCAACCTCGGCGGGGCTGGTTGCCACCGCGTCCAGGGCGGCAGCGCTCTGCCAGTCACCGCGGTCGACCACGGCATGCACGACCGACCGCTCGTGAAGGCGTCCGATGCCGTCGATGTAGGACGGGAAGACGATCCGAAGCACCTTCTCGCCCGTGCGCGCCGGATTGACCGAGGCAACCGCGCGGATCGTCTGCGCCGCGTCCTTGGGAGCGCTGTAGGGGCCAGCTGGGGAGAGCTGGGTGTCGCCCTCGTCTCCTGCGATCATCGACAGCGCCTTGTCGTCGATGATCGACGTCGGGGCGCAGCTGCCACCTTCAGGCGCGCCGCAGGTGAAGCTGCCCTTGATGTTGCCGCTGAGGCCCATGCAGCTGGACAGCGCGGTAGCGCTGGCCAGGAGAAGCGCGGCGCGCGCTAGGTTCGCGTTCACGAGCGGCCTCCATCGATCCAGGCCTTCAAAAACTCCTTCGGGCGGTAGCCTTCGATGACGGCACCATCGGAGCGGACGATGACGGGCGTGCCGGCGAGGCCGTTGGCGCGGGCGTACTTCTCGTTCGCATCGAGGCCTGAGGTGTCGCAGGAGCCGCCCGATTGGACCGGCTCGCCGGCGTAGGCCTGGTGCAGAGCCTTCTCGCGGTTCTTCGCACAGTAGACCTGGTTGGCGAGCTCGCGGCTGCCAAGGGTCGAGATCGGCCGCTCCACAACGCGAACATTCATGTCGCGCAGGCTGTTGCTGAGCGCGCGGCAGTAGCTGCAGCGGAAGTCGCTGAAGACGGTGACTGTCGTCCCCGAGGGCTTGCCCCACGCGATCGCGCCGCTCTGGGGCAAGCCGCTTAAGTCGAGGTGCTTGATGGCCGGGGGCGGGGCCTTGGCCGAGCGGGTGATGGGCGCATCCTTGTCGCCGTCACCCCCCGCGTTGGCCGCCTTGGCGGCGCCCCCGACCAGCATATCCGGGTTCATCTCGAGTAGGCGGACCGCGGTCAGATCCTGCTGCGTCTGCATGTCGTAGACGCGGCCGATGACGAGGAAGCGGGCGCTCTGGTCGACATAGAAGAGCGTCGTGCCCGCGGTCACCTCGCACAGGCCGTTGACCTTCTCGCAGTTCACCTTCGTGATCTGCGTCTTGGGCAGGCGGGCCTTGAGGAGCTCGACCACCTTGTCCTGCCGCACTGAAGCGCCGGAGAGGTGGGGAAGGAGGCTCGGCGTCGCCCACGCGGCACCAGCGAAGCTGATGATACCGAGCAGCGCGGTCACACCAACGTTGCGCAGCTTCTTGCTGCGCAGATCCATATTCTCAGTTGCGGACATGGACGCCCTCCAGGAAGACGATTTCGACATCGATACCCGTCGGCATTTCGATGACGGGCTGGTACTGCTCGGCGCGCTCGATAAGGTACTTCGAGACCATATCGCCGGTCTGCGCGACGCCCTGGCCGAGCCCGCCTTGCGCGATGTCCTCGACGCTGAGCTGCTGACGCTTGCCGTTCACGGTGACGCTCGGCGCCATGAAAGACTGCTGCGCATTGGCCGAGAAGCCGCGGCCGAAGCCGCCGACGAGGCCGGCGAGGAAGGCCTGCGATACGAGCGAGCCTTCACGGCTCACCACGCGGCCGCGAACGCCCGCCTTCCCGCCAAAGGCGATGAAGCCCTTCACCTCGCTGACCGCATATCGGCCACCCGGCTGCGGGCAGGTCATCTTCTGGAGCTTTACGTAGACCTTTTCGCTCGACAGCTCGCCGCGCGCTGCCCCGTTGATGAGGCAGCCCTGGATCTTGGTGGTGAGGAGCTTGCCGTTGGCGAAGACGCTGCGGGCAGGGCCGGTCACGCGGAGAACCACCGGCATCGGATCGGTCTGGCTGTTTGTGCCGGCAGTTGCGTCGACGCCGACGATAACCCGGGCCGTCGCGAAGGAGTTGGGCGGCAGATAGTTCGGGCTGTCCGTGTAAACCGTGTTGCCCTTCTCGACCTTCTTCGCCGTGCCCGTGTCGGCCGTCGTGAAGGAGACCAGCTTGATCTCGTTCGCGCGGGCAGGGGCCGGGGGCGGACCTGCATCTGCGGCCCCTTTCGGACCGCCCTTGGCGTCAGGCCGCTGATAGAGCTGCTGGCCCGTCGGACCATACATGGCAGCGGGGCCGGCCACCGCAGGCGCGGGAGCCGCGGCGCGCTCGTTCAGCTGGCGGCGCAGCTGCTCGTTCTCGGCCTGATAAGCGCTGACCACGCGCTGACCATCCGCGCTCATGGACTGGTTCTGCGACTTCAGCTGATCCAGCTGCTGCTGGAGCTGGTCGACGCGCGAGTTAGTGCCGTTGGCCGCCTTAAGCTGGTTGTCGACGCTCTGGAACCGGTTCTCCGAGAGCGACATCCACTCCTGCTCGGAGAGGTTGCGGTTCATCAGATCCTTGGTGGAAACCGTCACCTCGGTTGGCTTGTCCGGATCGGCCTTGGGCTTGCCGTCACCGCCGAAGATCCAGAAGGTAGCGCCGACGAGACCGACGGCGCCGACACCTGCCAACATCATCCGCTGCTTCTTCTTCACGGCATCATTGCCGCCCAGGTCACCGGCAACCGGCGAGACGGTGCTGTCGGTTGGTGCCGGATCCAGCGCCTTCCGGTTGCGCGAGAACATGTCGGAAAAGCCCATGGTCAGTTCCCAGTGGTGCGAGAGACGAGATACGCCGTCGTCACCTGCCCAGCGGCGAGCTTGGGCTGGACGATCGACACGGCGAGCGCGGTGGAGGGAGCGACGGTCGCTTCGTTGAGCAGCGCCTCGTCGGTGCCCTTGTTCTCGATGCGGAGCACACGGCCCGTCATCTCATCGCCGCGGTACTCGGCGATCATCTGGACCTTGAGGTTGCCGACATAGACAGGGCGGAGCGAGCGCTGGCGCATCTCGTAGCCGTCGAGGACCCGATTGGTGTACATCGCCTGCACGAGGTCGACGGCGGCGTCCTGCGGCGAGCGCTGTGCTGCTTTGACGGCGGTGCCGCCCTCCGCAGCCTCTGCCTTCGCGATCGCCGGGTTCGAGATGAAGACCTGGACCGCATCGGCGCCGGAGACCCGGCAGACGAACTTGTAGACGTAGCCGCGCTTGCTGGTCGCGAAGAACGAGAGAGCTGGGCGCGTGAAGCCTTCGGGCACCGACAGATAGATGTCGCCGCGGACGGGCTCATTAACGACCGAGAAGTCGTCGGTCGGATTGCCCGTGTTGATCTTGGAGACGCTCGAGAACTCGTCCTCGACGAGGCTGATCCGGGTAAGGTCCTTCGCCGAGGCGTTGCAGGAGACCTGCCCGCCATCCGAGGCCTGAACCGTCTGATCGGCCGCGAGGGCGGGCCGAGCGAAGAACAGGAACATCGCCGCACCGAGGAGCGCGGCGCCGAGCATCCGGCTGAGCATGCACAGGCGCGAGACGAGCGCGGCGCCGAGCACCGCGCTACCAATGGCCAGGTAGTTCATGGAAGTGCCTTTCGCGACTTGGGATCGACGACCATCCCGAAGCCAGCGAGCTTCAACGAGACGCCGTTATACTCCCAATCGAGCTGGAAGGTGCGGACGTCGTTGGAGATGATCTTCTGCCCCACGATGGTGTGGAGCTGCCCGGTGACGGTCGAACGAAGGTTCTTCGGATCGACGGTCATCGATTGGATGGTGAAAAACTGCGCGATGCTCGAGCTGCGCTGTTCGTCCACGACCTTGAGCAGGTCCGCCTTGATCTTCCCGTGCGCCTTGGCGCTGGTGATATCGAGGACGGAGTTCATCCAATAGTCGAGGTTGCTCGGCGAACGATCGAGGACCAGGACCGCGGTGTCGCGCGTCACCAGCTCCAGATATTCGCGCGAGACGCCCGCGCTGCTGAGGAGCAGCGGCGAGCGAAGTACCGGCTGCAGGACGATCTCGCGAGGCCGGGTGGCCGAGACGAGAAGCATAATGCCGATGACGCCTGCGAGAGCGAGAACGGCAATGCCGAGCAGATTGCGCTGGCGGAGGACGCGCTGGCTCTGCCCATGCTGATAGGTGAAATCCATGTCAGCCCACCATCACGCGGAGGTAGGAAGGTGGCGTGGCCCTGACGGAGGGAAACCCTCCTGGGAGATGCCAGTACGCCAGATGGATCAGCCAAGACGTCGCTTTCCCAGCTTTCGCTTTCCGCAGCGCCCACCAGCCAGCGAATGCCGCCACAATGCCGATGAGAATGTGCTGAGAGAGGATCCCCCACACGAAGGGGATGATCATCGCGAGGAACTCGTCCAGCGTCCAAAACCCGATCAGCTCAGGATCGTCCAGATGCGAGTGGATCACGTACTTGTCTGCCATCGCGCCACCTTCTCGAAGAGCTCCGGCGAAGCTGCCGACTTCGCCGGAGCAGACGGTCAGATCGTCGCGGTGACGGTCGAGGTGACGATCGGAATGCCGGTGCCGGCGCCGACGCCCACGCCCACCGGGATCGCGACCTGGCTGAGCGAGAAGCGGCCCGAGGCCAGACCCACGACACCACCGGCCAGCGAGAGGACGGTGATGATCTTGCCGCCCGAGCCCTGCAGGAAGTTGGTGAACTGGGTCAGCGCGGTGTCGAACGTCGTGTCGGCGCCCGCGAACGCCGGACCCGCCAGCATAGCAGCGGCGATGGCGGCCGTGGCAACGAGACCGGCGGTCTCGGCGCGACGGGCGGTGAACAGAGTCTTCATAAGAAAGTTCTCCTTGGACTGAGCGCGGTCACTGCGCCCAAGCCAAGGTTGGCTCACCGGGATTCTCCGGAGCAAACAAACTCGCCGGAACTTGATACAATTAAGAGCATTTCAACGATTGGAAGCTACGCGATTATGATTCGCGGATCTCATGTCCCAAAGCCGGGACAAATGCTAAGATCTACTCCGACAATTGGTGAGACTGCGTCCCGAAAGTGGGACTAGCGGCGATCCCGGCGAAATTCCGATTCGATCAACCGCTTCGGCGAGCCTATAACCGGCTGTTAACGACAACATCGTGCGGCACGCTTGGGGATGTCGCAGCGGCCCGTTGGGGGCATAAAAAAGGGCATTGAGGTTTGATGGAACAGGCAAGTCGCGAATGGAGCTGGAATATCTCCTCGGGATATTTTCGGCTGATAACCGAGTGCATTCGCCTGTTCTCCAACAGCAAGCTGACGTTCGGCAGCCTCAGCCAAATCATCGATGAACGATGCGCTAGTGCGAGTGAATTGCACAAAAACTATCGTGCCGAAGACTTGAAGAAGCATCTAGAAATCATTCCAACGGACGGCGAGTTACCGCTGAAAATCACCATTCTCGAATCCAGCTATGACGCGATCGATGACTCGATACCGGAGATAGAAAAACTTTTGGGCGATAGCGTTAGTTTCGCTAACGCGGTCTCGCTGCTGCTCTTTGACCTTGTAGTCGAGGAGAACAGAACTGAGTTCGTAACGAAATTCGGTCTGTCGATGCTAGAAGCTAAGGCTTACAAAGCTGCCGCAAAGCGTGCTGACGGGAAAGTAGTACCTATCCGATAGCTCCGCTCGGTTGATGACGAAATCATTTTAGGTTGCAAAATGGGACGGCTGATGGCTACTTTTCCCTGTCCAGAACAGGGGGTTTCGTATGCAGTCAGTGCCCACTGCGGAGCGATCCGCGGACGAGTGCGGTAGAGCGGAGGTCGAGTACGCCGACTTCTTGGGAGCAATTATCAAGGAGCAGAAGCTCAGCTACAGGGATATCGAGGCGGCGTCTCGACGGCGGCTTACCAAAAGCCGTTTGGGTCGAATCTTCAACGATGATCGATCAAAGCGCTCCCCGATCAAGCTGGGGGAGGTCTATGTTCTGCTCGACGTTCTAAACGTTGGATACTACCAGGCCGCGCTGTCTATTCAGCTAATTAGGGAGTATCCGCAGGTAGAGCACGACACTTACACCAACATAGCGATGCTTATATCGAACGCGCTTCAGGGCCTGCCCGAAAGAATATTCGACCTCCTCGCCATGATCGACGGTCTCGAAGCCTCTGACATTTACCCAACGCACGGGAGACACATCCAGCAAGTCGTGTTGGAGCGTCTGGAAGTTGACTATCGGGGGTTCGCTCACCGCAAAGACCAACGCATAGCGCTGAGCGCAGTGTCGAATTACTGACTTCGCAGGGTCGCGCCTGTCATTTGCTCGTGAGATAAGCGTAATTGGCTCCGCGAGCTGGCTGTTGAGATCGCACTCCGGCCACGACAAACCGCAAAAGAGGCAGCCTAGACCGAGCTCGAAAAGCGCGGGAGCCCGAGCGGGCTTACCGGTCGACGGTATGCCCGAAAGCACGAGTCCCCTGGAGCTCAGCGCTAGTCCAGGTCACCAATCAGCTAAGACCCTCAACCCAATTCTCTAAGATTCGACCTCGGGTATGGTCTGCATCTATCTCAAAACGCTAACGTTTTGGAGACGCGATGCCCGATAGCACGAGCGCGCCGATTGGGTGTGCGACGTCGATGAGAAGGAACACCTCCCGAACATCCAGGGCCTGTTGCAGCGCGAATCGTGGACGAGGCAAGCGTCCCAGGCCTTGGGACAGACAGACCGGGCCGAATCGGAGCTCACGCGATACCCGAAAGCACGAGGGCCGCACTTGACGCGTTACCCGAAAGCACGAGCGGAGCGGCACGCGATACCCGAAAGCACGAACTTTTGCTGGAAGGTATACCTGATAGCACGAACCAAAGGTGCAGACCCATCGAGTTCGCAGTGGCTATCGTGCCTACGACCCTTTGGGGCGGACAAAGTTACCGCCGCTGATGGCACCGATCGCAAACAGGAGATCCGAGCAGAGCGCGACCACCGGCCCGATGCCGACCAGGTTTAATGGGTTTAAAGCCGCTCAATGAGCGACCTCTAAACCATCGCTGAACAAGCAGATCCTCGTGCGCCGTTACCGCGCCACGAGATCTCTTTGCCTGCACGGTCTCCATTACCGGAGAACCGAACGATGACTCGTGCCCTTCGCCCTGGGGTAGGATTGCGCAAGTTTGACCAGGCCGCTGCAACTGCGGACGAGTTCGCCGCGAAGTTCGCCGGTTTCGAAAATGCTCTTTCACCGGGTAAAGCCCTCACCGCCCTGAAGAGGGCTGCGAGCTATCAGCGGATTCCGCTCCGGATCGTTACTTTGATCGATCTGCTGTTCTCGTGGACTAAGCCCCAGGATTGGCTGCCCGGCGCCACGCCCGTGGTTTGGCCCAGCAACGCGCTTCTCGCCGAGAAGCTGGGCGTCGGGGTGAGGCAGGTACAGAACATCCTGAAGCAGGCCCAACAGCTCGGATTGATCGCCTTCCGCGATAGCCCGAACGGCCATCGGGGTGGGCAGCGAGATGCCAATGGCAACATTCGGTGGGCTTACGGGATCGTTCTTGCCCCGATCGGCGTGCGGCATCGTGAGCTCGTGCAAATCGCTGAGGCGGGCGCGGCAAGGGACCGGGAGTTGGAAATCCTCTATCGTCGTCTGAAGGCATGCCGGCGGAAGGTCCGGGAGATGGTCCAGAGCGTGATTGATAGTGGACTGCCGACCGCCGACGCCAATCGCGAGCTTGCCCTCGTCCACATGGCAGCCGCCCAGCTGAAGGGGTCGAGAGATCCCGCTCTCCTTCGCTCGTCCGTGGAGCAAATGGAGGAGAGAGAGCGAAAATTGAGCGAGGAGGTTAGACGGGCGCTGGCCGCAGCGGACGCACAAGAAGAACAGGAAATTTCATGCATGGATGAAGGCGGTTTCGCCCACATAACAACTACAAACCAAACTCAACCTGCTAACGCAGATACAGGTAGGGGCTCAGCGATGAGCAGTAGTCGCGGATCCGTCACGCTCCGTTCTGGGGAGGAAACGCAGGTGGAGAGGGACCTCGATGTTCATGGGGTAACTCCGTCCTTTTTGGCCGAAGTGGCTCCTGACATTTGCGCGGACCTGCTACACGGCGATCGGCCGTGGGGTGTCGTGGTCGCTACTGCGGAGAGACTTACGACGCAGCATCGAATTCCCGCACATGCTTGGAAGGAAGCGTGCCGCGTTATGGGTGTCCGAGGGGCAGCAGCCTCGGTCATTGCGACAATCCAGAAATTCCGGTCAGGGGACGTCCGGAAGCCGGGGGCTTATCTTCGTGGAATGAGCGGGAAGGCTGCCAAGGGCGAACTCTACCTGGGTAGGACAATGCACGGATTGAAGGACGCGAACCGCGGTTTGGCAGCCCGCGGCATGGAGACGACAACAACCGCTGTTGCGATCGGCGCACTGCTCCGTTCATTGGACGGGCCCGTCCAGGGGACGCTGCGACGCCATACCTGAAAGCACGAGTGACGTCCGCTGCGGTCGCCATTTCTATAGGGATCACCCCACAGGAAGGGCCGGATAGAGAACAAATGCTCGTGCTATCGGGTATCGCGTCCGTGTTGGGGCTGACCGTCGAGCCCAGATCGAATATTCTTTGATGCGAGAATCCGAGGAACGAGGG